>JBDSAK010000207.1:0-12648 GCA_039922195.1 Mycobacteriales bacterium | reverse complement strand
TTCATCGCCTACTACGCCGCAGCTGCTGTCATGCGGCACTTGGCCGGCGACCATGTGGTCTGGGAGTGGGACGCTGACCTGCGCAGCGGCGATCTTTCGGTCCGCCTCCTGCGGCCCGTCCATCCGTTTCACCAGTACGCCGCAGGCGACCTCGGGTATCGCGCTGTCTCTTTGGCGCTGCTTTTACCCGTCTTCGTCGTCGCCGCCTGGACCGTGCCGAACCTGAATTACCGAATCACCCCGGTCCGGGCGCTCGGCGTCGCCGCGGCCGTTGCGGTCGCGTATCTCCTGAGCCTGGTGATGGCATCCGTGTTCGCGCTCCTGGGCTTCTGGAGTACACAGACCACGAATGTGTGGATGCTCTGGTGGGGCATGGGGTCGTTCGCATCCGGGTGGTTGGCGCCGCTCGAGCTGATGCCGCAGTGGCTCCGCTCGGCCGCGCTCGTGCTGCCATTTCGCGCAACCCTGGGTTTCCCCGTCGAGTTGTTGATGGGCCGCCTCGAGGGACAACAAGTGGCGTGGGGCCTAGCGAATGGCATGGGCTGGCTGGCGGTGTTCGCCGCGATCTATCGCGTTGGCTGGCGTCGCGGCGTACGCCGGTATCAGGCGGTGGCCGGATGAGCGAATGGGGCCGCTATCCGCGCATCCTGGCGGTCTGTTGGCGGGCAGCGGTGTCAACAGAACTCGAGTACCGGGCGAACTTCGTCTCCAACACGGTGCTCAGCGTCTTCTGGGTGTCATGGGCCGCCGCCGGCGTGTCCGTCTACTTCCAGTTCTCGGACAGCCTCGCGGGCTGGACCTACGCCGAGTTGCTCGTCGTCATCGGCCTGTTCTTCGCCGTGAACGGTCTGCGCCAGGCAATGCTCGAGCCGAACCTCGATCGGTTAGGTGAGTACATCCGGCTCGGCACGCTCGACTTCTTGCTGACGAAGCCTGTCGACTCGCAGCTGCTCGTCAGCTTGCGCCACCTCAGCGTCAACAACCTGCTCGACCCACTCATCGGCCTGGCGCTCGTCACCGTTGGAATCGTCAGGTCAGGGCACGGGCTGTCCGCTGCCGCTACTGCGTCGTTCGTCGTGGTATTCACCGCCGCCCTCGCCCTGCTCTACGCCCTGATGCTCGCCCTCATGGCGTTCACCGTCGTGCTCAAGTCCGCGGACGGGGTCGATCAGATCGGCTTCGGAGTCGTCGAACTGTCCCGTTTCCCGGTCCAGCTCTATCGCAGACCGATTCAGACGATGCTGACCGTCGCGCCGGTGGCCTTCCTCACCACGTTCCCGGCACTCGCGCTGCTGGAGAGACTGGACCCGGTCATGTTGCTGGTGAGCCCCGCAGTCGCCATCGCCTCGGTGAGCCTGGCGACGGTCTTGTGGCGGCGCGCCATGCGCGGCTACACCGGCGCGAGCGCTTAACCGGCATCCGGGCCAGGCGCGTCAGCCCTGGGACACGCGTCGCGATTCGTCGTGGTGGTCAGCACCCAGGAAGCGAACACCTTCACCGCGCGGACAACCGCGTCGCTGCGCATCGAGCGAAAGGTGTCGAAGCCGTGCTGTGCACCGGCCAGTTCGGCGTAGACGACGGGACTGGCCGACACGCGACGCAACGACGCGGCGAAGTGCGTCGCCTCCAGGGCTGAGGTCAGCGTGTCCCGGTCGCCATGGGCAACGAAGAACGGTGGAGCGTCCGCGCGAAGGTGCGACACCGGGAGGGATCCGGCGCGATGAGCGTCAGCGCGTTGGATCGACACCGGACCGTAGTAGCCGTACAGCGCAATCGCCCCGGCCACGGACGTGTCGGCGTCTTCGAATCCCCGCTGGTACGCCGGGTCATTGGCCGTGAGCGCAGCGAGGGCCGCCAGCTGCGCGCCCGACGAGCCGCCCGCGACGAAGACGATCGCCGGGTCCGCGCCGTATTGCTCGCCCTCGGCGCGCGCCCACGCGATCACCTTCTTCACATCGATCAGGTGCTCGGGGAACGTCACCGCCGGTTGCAGCCGGTAGTTGGCGCTGATGCAGAGCCAGCCGCTCGCGGCCAGGTCGTAGATCAGCGGGAGTCCCTGACGGTTCTTCCGGCCGCGGCGCAACGACCCGCCGTGCAGGTGGATGAGCACCGGGCCGCAAACGGGGCGGGACCGATGCCGGTAGACATCGAGGGTGTTGCGAATGCCGGCATCGCCGTAGGCAATGTCGGGGATGCGGACGACGTCGCGCCGCCTGACGCGCATCGGCAGCAGCGCGACGAGCCACCACAGCCGGGGCCGGCGGAGTGCTCGAGCGGCGTCCGCATCGAGTGCGTCCTGCCAACCCTCGCCCAGGCCGACAGTCAGCGCGTCGCTGACGGCGGTTCGCGCACCGCGCTGCCGCCCGAGGATGACCCCCAGCGCCGCCGCCGTACCGATGCTCACCCCGAGGGCCAACCACGCGATCGGGCTGTCGAGCGGGCCCGCGGTGACGACCGAGGCGGTCGCTGCAATCAAGACGTAGAACGCGATCGACGGGACGTCGCTGACGACGAAGCTGAAAGCCCAGCGCAGGTATCCCTGGCGTGGAGGGAAGCGGCGCGGGGCCAGCGCACACCAGGCGCACCACGCCAGCGGCGCGGCGACCAGAACGTAGCCGAAAAGTACGAGAACACGCACGCTAGACCGGCTTCCCGGTGCCACGCCATTCGCGCCCACCCGCGGCGACCTGCACAGCCGCTTCCACCGGACCGCCGGCGAGCACTGTCGCTCCGGCGGCCCGCGCGACCGCCGGCGTAGCACCGCGACCGGCGATGGCGAGCTGGTGGCCGGCGGCCAGCGCGCGAAGCCCCGCGGCGATCGCGACGAAACTCCCCTCCTCGTTTGCGGTGAGCACCATCAGGTCGGGGGACAGGGTTTCCGCGGCGTGCGCGAGTGCCTCCATCGGGGTGTCCGGCCCGAGGAAGGTCACCCGCCAGCCGCTGCGCGAGAGCACCAGGCCGAAACAGATGAGCGCGATGTCGTGCTGCTCGTCGGTCGGGCAGGCCAGCACCACCCGCGGCCCCAGACCCTGGTCCCATTCCCTGGCCAGGCCGAGCAGCCGATCGCGGATCACCTGGCTGGAGAAGTGTTCCTGGGCGACGTTGATGTCGCCGCGCTCCCAGGCGTCGCCGATGAGTCGCAGGCAGGGCATCACGACGTCGCGCAGGACCGTGTTGAGAGTGAGCTCAGCGAGCAACACGTCGAGCATCTCGTGGGCGCGAACTCCCCCGAAATACATCAGTGTGCGATACAGCTCGGCTGTCGCGACCTCGAGGTTGGTCCCGGAGACGGCCGGCTCCGCCGGTGCGTGGTCCGCCGCTTGCATCGCTGCCGGGAGGGCGGCGGCGCGCGGGGGCCTGCCGGCCAAGGCCAGCTTTGCGGCCTGCGCGGGCGGAAACCCCCGGTCGATCTCGACGATCATCGCCCGCACGATCGCCTCATCGGCCCGCGAGTAGAGCCGGAAACCGCCCGTCGAGCGCTGCGGTTGCAGCAAACCGTACCGACGTTCCCACGCACGCAGCGTGTCCACGCGCATGCCCAGCCGTCGAGCCAGGTCGCCGATGTGCACCAGCTCCTGAGCGGCGCGGCCCTCGGATTCGTTGATCGTCGTCTCCCTCCGAATCGCTATCTTTTGACGTTCTGTCCAGAGTATGTCTAACTTGTGTCAAGAGTTCAACACCGACTCGGTCTCGAAGAAAGCAGGAGTACTCCGTGGTCCACTACAACCGGCGCCTGATCGTCGCTCCGCCGCAGGCCGAGGTGTTCGCGTACCTGAGCCGGTTCAGCTCCGCGGCGGAGTGGGACCCCGGGACGACGTCCGCCGCGATGGTGACCCCCGAGCCCGTCGGGCTGGGGTCGGCGTTCCAGCTCGAGACCGTGTTCATGGGCAACACCGTGCCGCTGCGCTACGAGATCACCGAGTTCGACCCGCCTCGCCTGGTGGCGCTGTCCGCGGAGAACTCCTCGGTCCGGGGCACCGACACGATCACCATCTCTGCCCACCCCTCGGGCGGCTCGGTCGTCGACTACAGCGCCGATCTGGCGCTCAAGGGTGTCGCCAAGCTGTTCGCGCCCGTCTTCGCCATCGCCTTCCGCCGCATCGGCGACAAGGCCGCCGACGGGATGCTCGCCACACTGGGCGCGCCGCCCGGGCAGTCACAGCCATGACCCCATCGATGTCTTCTCCGGCGCTGCGCGCGCTGGATGCGGCACTCGAGGCGACGGTCGTGCCCAGTTTCAGCCGGATCGGGTACGCCGCACGCCGTCGGCTCTTCGATTGGGACGCACCCGCGCCCGGCTCGATGGCCGGTCGGGTCGTCGTACTGACCGGCGCGACGGGTGGTCTCGGCGGTGCCATCGCCCGCGGCGTCGCCCGCCTCGGCGCGAGCGTCTGGCTGCTCGGTCGCGACCTCGGCCGGGTGGGTTCGCTCGCCCGCGACATCACCAGCGCGGTGCCCGAGGCCCAGGTGCGCATTGCCACCGCCGACCTGGCCCGGCTCGACGACGTACGCCGCGTGTCGGCAACGCTGCTCGACCAAACCGAGCGGATCGACGTGCTCGTGCACAACGCCGGCATCCTGATGAAGCATCGCGAACTCACTGTCGACGCTCTCGAAACGACCACCCAGGTGCACCTGGTTGCGCCGTTCCTGCTGACGTCACTGCTGCTGCCGCGAATGATCGAGACATCCCGCGCGCGGGTCATCACCGTGTCATCCGGCGGGATGTACACCAAGCGTCTCGACGTGGCTGCCCTGTCCCCGCAGCCCGTCGAGGCTTTCAGCGGCGTCGCCGCCTACGCGCAGACCAAGCGTGCGCAGGTGGTGCTCACCGAGGAATGGTCGCGCCGGGCCACGGGGATCGCGTTCCACGCGATGCACCCGGGCTGGGTCGACACCCCGGGGCTGAAGGGATCCCTGCCGGGGTTCGGCCGGTTGATGCGCCCGCTGCTGCGTTCGCCTGAGCAAGGCGCCGACACCGTGCTCTGGCTGGCCGGCCCGGCGGGAACAAACCTGGCGAGCGGCGGGTTCTGGCACGACCGCGCGCGGCGTTCGACGGAGCGCTGGCCGGGGACCGGTACGCCGCCGGGCGAGACCCATCGGTTGTGGGACTTCGTCTCCGCGCATGCCGGAGTGCCACGGTGAACCGCCCGAGCGCGGCCGTCGTGGGTAGCGGCGTCGCCGGACTGACCGCTGCATACGTATTGCAGCGGACCCATGAGGTCACCCTGTTCGAGGCCGACCCACGACCGGGCGGTCACGCCCACACGCACGACGTCGCGCGGCAGTCCGGCGGGACCGTGCGGCTGGACACCGGGTTCCTGGTGCACAACGAGCGCACCTATCCCCAACTGTTGCGGCTGTTCGCCGAGTTGGCCGTGCCGACGCAGGACGCGGAGATGTCGATGAGCGTCCGCTGCGAGGGCTGCGGGCTGGAGTACGCCGGCGCGCGAAAGGCCGGTGGTCTGTTCGCCGATCCGCGCAACGCGTTCCGTCCTTCCTTTCTGCGGATGCTCGCCGAGGTGCCGCGCTTCCATCGCGAGGCGCGGCGCGTCCTGGCCGCGGCGAGCGCCGACGCCAGCGACCTGACATTCGGCGACCTGACATTCGGCGACTTCCTGGTTGCCGGCCGCTACTCGCGCTACTTCGTCGACCACTTCGCGATGCCGCTCGTGTCGGCGGTGTGGTCAACCGGGCCGACGGTCAGCGCGCAGCAGCCGGCCGCGAACCTGTTCCAGTTCCTCGACAACCACGGGATGCTTTCGGTCGGCGGCTCGCCGTCCTGGCGCACTGTTGTCGGCGGGTCCCGCACCTATGTCGACCGGGTCACCGAGCAGGTGTCCTCGCTTCGCGTCTCCACTCCCGTGCGCACCGTCACGGTGGGCACCGGTGCTGTCGAGATTCGCGATGACAGCGACGTCGTGCATCTCGCGGATCGGGTGGTGATCGCGACCCATCCGGATGCAGCACTCGGGATGCTCGCCAATCCGAGCGTCGCGCAGAAGGAAGTACTGGGCGCCTTCGAGTACTCCCCCAATGACGCTTGGCTGCACACGGATGCGGGGCTGCTGCCGCGTCGTCGCGCCGCACGTGCGTCGTGGAACTACCTGAAGGCGACGTGTTCCGGCGATGAGGGCCGGCCGCTGGTGAGTTACGACATCAGTCGGCTGATGCGACTCGACGAGCCGCTCGATTACGTGGTCACCCTCAACGGGAGGGGCCGCGTCGACGAGTCGACCGTCATCGCCAAGATGTCCTACGCGCACCCGATATTCACGCCGTCGTCGCTGGCTGCGCAGCGACGGCTGCCGGAGATCAACAGCGACACTCTGGCGTTCGCCGGGGCGTATCACGGATGGGGCTTTCACGAGGACGGCTGCGCGTCGGGAGTGCGCGCCGCTGCAGCGCTGGGGGTCCGGTGGTAGCGGCAGTGCCCGACACGGAACTTCCCGACACCGTGCTGTCCAACGCCGTGCTGTCCAACGCCGTGCTGCCCGATGGCGATGTGCTGCCGGCGTTGTATGACGCCGTCGTCGTCCACTCGCGGCGGGAGCGCATCACGCGGACGTTCACCCATCGCATGTCGCTGTGGCTCGTCGACCTGGACGCGCTTCCGGACATGCCGTGGTGGCTGCGGTCGTTCGCCCGCTTCGATGCCCGCGACCACGTCGGCGTACCCGAGCTGTCCATCCGCGCGAACATCGACGAATGGCTTGCCACGCAAGGGGTTGACCTGCACGGCGGCCCGGTCGTGATGCTCGCGCAGGCCCGGTCGATGGGCTACGTGTTCAACCCGATCACCCTGTACTGGTGTTCGCAGCCGGCCGGCCGGCCCGAATGTGTGGTGGCCGAAGTGCACAACACGTACGGCGGGCGGCACTGCTATCTGCTGCGGCCCGACGCGAACGACATTTCTCAGGTCACGAAGAAGTTCTATGTCTCGCCATTTCTCGACGTCGACGGTGCCTACCAGATGCGCGTCAGCCGCCCTGGGGCCGGGCTCTCGGTGGACGTTTCGCTGCGCCGCGGCGGCGAAACTCTCTTCGCCGTGTCACTGCGCGGCACCCGGCACCCCGCCACTGTTCGCCGCGTCGCCCGCACGCTGCTGCGCCATCCGTTCGGCAGCTTCCGCGTCTCGGGACTGATCCGTCTGCACGGCATCTGGTTGTGGGTGCGCCGGCTACCGGTGACGCCCCGCACTCCGCATCTGGCCCAGAGAGGCACCAAGTGAGTACGACATCGATCGACCCGCGGGTCGAGACGGCACCGCCCAGTTCAACGGCGGGCGAAGTCGTTGCGTCCACGCCGCCGTCGATGCCGACGCGTGGCCTCGGCCTGCGAGCAGCGGTCGCCGAACTCATCTTCCGGGCACTGGTCCGGAAGCTGCCGATCCGCGTCGAGCTGCCCGGCGGCCGGCGCTGGGGCGCGGGCGGCCAGGACGCTCCGACGATGACGATCGCCCGCCCGGCCGCGTTGTTCGAACGCCTCGGCCGCGACGCCAACATCGGCATGGGCGAGGCCTATCAGGCCGGCGACTGGGACTCGCCGGATCTCGCCGACCTGCTCACCGTCTTTGCCAGCACGCTGAACGCCGTTCCCCCTGCGCTGCAAAGCCTGCGGCACCGGGCGCAGCGCGTGCGGGCGTGGCGTGACTCGAACACGCCGGTCGTGTCACGGCGCAACACGTCGGCGCACTACGACTTGTCCAACGAGATGTTCGCCGCATTCCTCGACGAGACCATGTCGTACTCCGCTGCGTTGTTCGACGCCGAAGAGTCCGGTGAAGAGGCGGCCGGCCGGGCCGACGTACTGACCAGAGCGCAGCTGCGAAAGATCGACGCGGTGCTCGACTATGCCGGCGTCGTTGCCGGCAGCGACGTGATGGAGATCGGCACCGGGTGGGGGGCGCTCAGCATCCGCGCTGCGCAGCGGGGGGCCAGGGTCACGTCGCTGACCCTGTCGGTGGAGCAGCAACGGCTTGCCTTGGAACGGGTCCGGGCGGCCGGCGTCGAAGACCGGGTGACGATCCTGTTGCAGGACTACCGACAAGCCGTGGGGCGGTACGACGCCGTCGTCAGCGTCGAGATGATCGAGGCAGTCGGGGCCGAGTACTGGGGCACCTACTTCGTGACACTCGACGCGTTGCTGAAGCCCGGCGGACGCGTCGCTGTGCAATCGATCACGATGCCGGACGAGCGCATGCGAGTGACCCGGCGCGCGTACACCTGGATCAACAAGTACATCTTCCCGGGTGGTCTGATCCCGTCGATCGCGGCGATCGAGGACACCGTCGCGCGGCACACGTCACTGCGGATCACCAAGCGTCACGACTTCGGGTCGGACTACGCGCGCACATTGGACTTCTGGCGGGAGCGCTTTCGCACCAACTGGACGGCCAGCGCTGCTGACCTCGATCCGGCGTTCATCCGCACATGGGACTACTACCTCGCCTACTGCGAGGCCGGCTTCCGGACGGCGTACATCGACGTGAGCTTGTTGCAACTGTCCCGACCCGAGAGCGCGGAGGCGGCCGCATGAGTGCCACCGGAATGACGGCAGAGCGACTCACCGGACTGCGCAGATGGAACCTCGGGCTGACGTTTCTCCATATCCTGCAGGCCGTTGCGATTGTCGTCCTCGCCGGAAGCTTCGCGATCACTGTGACGTCGTCGATACCGGAAGGCCCGCCGGGCACCGCCTCGCCCGCACCCGAAGCACTTTTCGACGTGCGGATCGGCTGGGCTGTCGCCGCTTTCCTCGCGCTGGCGGCGCTCGATCACCTACTGACCGCAACGGTCGCGCGCGGCGTCTACGAGCGCGACCTCGACCGCGGCATCAACCGCTTTCGCTGGGTCGAGTACTCCGTCAGCGCCACCGTGATGGTCGTCCTGATCAGCTTCTACGCGGGCATCACCAATATCAATGCGGTCGTCGCCATCATCGGCGCCAATGTGGCGATGATTCTCTTCGGCTGGCTGCAGGAAGTACTCAATCCGCCAGGGCGTACGACGACGACGATGCTGGCGTTCTGGTTCGGCACGATCGCCGGCCTTGCGCCATGGATCTCGATCGCGTTCAACATCGTCGGCTCGGAGACTGTGCCCGGCTTCGTCTACGGAATCGTGTCCGTGCAGTTCGTGCTGTTCTTCAGCTTCGGGCTGAACCAATGGCTGCAGTACCGCGGCGTCGGGAGGTGGCGCGATTACGCCGTCGGGGAGAAGACCTACCTGGTGTTGAGTCTGGTCGCCAAGTCGTTGCTCGCCTGGCAGATCTTCGCCGGGTCGCTCGCGGCCTGAATCCTTCGGGCGGCGGGGAGCTGTCCGAGATCGATGGGCACACCGGTCCCCCGCCCGACGCTCCCCCCGAGCGTCGGCGATCCGGCGTGCTCATCCTGTACAACGTCGGCACCCGCAAAAGGGGTACGCCCTGTTAGGTCACGACCCGGTAACGAAGCCGCGCGGCCGTCACGCCTGGTCCCAGTGGACACGTGAATGCGCTCGGATAGGGGTGGAGTTCGCCTGGTCGACGCGACGTGGCAGACACCGCGCGGAGTTCGGTTCCGATGCCAAGGCCATAGCCGACTTCCTTACGGAGCGCGCAAACAGTGGTGTGCCAGGCAGGTGGCCGGGAGAACAATTTTTTCGCGAAATGCACCGAATGGCATGAATTCGGCCTGCTACTTCGGGAGAACGCCACATATTTGCTGCATCTCTGCTATTGCGCGTGAGACCGCAGGTCGACACGATGCGCTGGTGGGCCAGCCCCACACTTTGAGCCCGCCTGGGCGGGCCGGCGGAGGGAATGCGAATGTCGATCTCCAGGCTGCGCACGCGCACCGGTTCGGCGCTCACCGTGGCGGCGCTCGCCACTGTCCCGCTCGTCCTGCAGGTCGGCGCATTGCCGGCTGGCGCAGCGGGAGGCCCGAGTTCGCAGACGGTTGTCTACGACAGCTTCAGTAAGCCGGGCGGCTACACGATCGCGGACTACAACGCGAAGTGGAGTAACCCGTACGGCCCTGGCGAGATGGCGGTCAACGACACCCGCAACTTCGCGGGTTCCCGATTCAACGTGTCCGCCGCGCCGTTCGTGACGGCCTACGATTACAGCGTTTTCGACCACCTGAAGTACATCGGGATCAGCAAGGCGGCATTCGCGGTACCAGCCGATGGATCAGTCGAGATTTCCTCGACCATCACGGCGTCGACTCCCGGCACGCAGCCCGGGCGGGTGATCCACGGCGTCTACACGGCGACCGCTGTGCCGTACGCCGAGCCGACCCTCGAGGGCCAGCAGGCGGGCGCGGTGATGAACGTCATCGACTTCGCGACGGGCCAGTTGTTCGACTGGTTCGTGTCGGGGAACACGGCGTTCGCGCTGATCGAGCGGCTGCCGAGCAACGTGACGGGCAACACCTCTGACACGTCGTCGCCCGACTACGTCGGTCGGCAGAAGATGTACACACAGATCATCCGCGAAGTCCCCGTCGCGGCGGGCGTCGCGCACCGCGTATCGATCCGCTTCTCGCGCAATGCCAGCGGCTCTTCTGCCGATTACTTCCTCGACGAGGCGCTGGTAGCGCACGTCGATCACGTCGGCGTACCACTCGACGCACAGGGCCAAAGCTACACCGGCATCTACCCCTCGCTCGGAGCCGGCGAGGAGCTCGCAGCGAAGATCAATTACCTGGTGATCGGCCACGGGCTGTTCAGCCTGCTCGACGCCTTCCCGTTCCAGCACCCAGAGGCTCCGGAACTGAGTGTGTCCATCCCGGTCAGCGAGCGGGCATTCGGCCAGGGTGCCATCGCCAGCTTCGACAACTTCAAGGTGAAGACGACGACGATGAAGTAAGCGGCCCTGGATTCCGCCGCAGGGTGCACAGCCGCGGTGCTCCCAGCTCCGACGCCAGTGGTCGGAGTTGAGGGTGTGATCTGTGTACCACTCGGTGGACTCACGCGCCGGGCCACTGTCGTCGAGGCGTGTCACCTACAGGTGCTGTAGGTGCGGTCGGCGTGCACCGTGGTGCCTTGGACGACCGCCACCGCATCGGTCACCGCCACTGGCCGCCAGTCGAACAGTCCGGCGCATTGCTCGCCCACGCGCTCACATAGCGATCGACCCACGGTCACGGCGGCGGTGTCCGACATCGCCTAGGTCCCGTGCTGAAGGCACGCACGAACGCCCACCGGCCGCTGAGTGCACCCGGCATGGCAGGCCGGCCAGGCGGTGGAAATTGACTACTCATGAATGTGCCCTTACGCGGTGATCGTCTCGTCTCGACGGGCGTCTCCTAAAGATGTCATCGCGCGATGCAGCCCCTCGGCGAGCCGACGGCCAGGAGGCCGGCGCGGTCTCCTCGTTGGTACTCGCTGAACGGGGCGCCGTACTTCACCGCGGCCATCACCGATTGCTCGCTTGCGTGCGACAGTCCAGCCGAGTGGCCCAGCTCGTGCAGGATCGTTTCGCGCGTCGCCGCCGCGTCGAGGATGTCGGGCGCATTCGGATCTAGCAGGTTGCCGAGGAATAGGACGATGTCCGCGGTGACGATCTCGCCCGGCCCAGTCATCGTCGAGCTCTGCGCCCGCACGTAGGCATGCCCGGCTTCGTACAACGCGTCCCCGCCCCCCGTGACAAATGCGATCGTCAGCGCGGCGTCGGCCGGCCGACCCGCCGGCGTCTCGAACGTCTGCGTCGCGGGATGCGCGAACGTCGTGTCGCCGAGCGACGCGAACTGCAGTCCGCTGTCGCTCGACAGCGTTGCCAGCGCGGCAGTGATCTGGCTTGTGGCAGTCCCCCGGCTCGCTGCCGGCACGGCCGAGACGTTGACGCGGTAGCTGACCCCCCGGCACGGGTCCCAGCGGTCGCCGGTAGCAGAGAAGTCCGTCTCGGAACCGCCGAGGCCATCCAGTGCCGGCGACGTCGGGCCGGGCGCGGGCTGCAAGGACACCGTTGGCCGGAGCGGTCCCGTCGGCGGGGGCGGAACAGCGGTGATCGACACGCGGCGGACCACTGATCCGATCGGGCCGGTCGGCGTCGCGAACGTCGCGCGGAATTCATGCACGCCCGTCGCGGTGCCCAGCGGAATCGCGAAAGCCGTCACGCCCGTCGCACCGACTTCGCGCCGCCCAGCCGCCGCGTTTGCCCACACCGTCGCACCCAACCGCCGGCGCTGCACGTAGACCGCACGGCCGGCGCGCGGCGGTCGGGCAGCGACGGTCATCCGTTGCGTCGTGCCGACCGTGCCCGTGGCAACGGTCGTCAGGGCGACGCTCGGCCGGGTGACGCTGACCGCGCGGACCGGGGTCGCGACCGGCAGACCGCGGGCCGGCATACCCACTACGCGCAGCTTCAGGGCGCCGAGCCGGCGCGGCGAGAGGTACACGATGCGGAACGTGCCGGTCGCGGTGCTCGTGCCACGCGCGATCACGACCCACGCGCGGGCGGCGCCCACGTCGGCCTGCACGACGACGGGCCGCAGGTTGAGGCCGATGACACCGCTCGCGATGAGCCGCTCGACGGGCATCGGGTTAAGCACAGCCAGGTCGAGGCGGCGTACGACGGCCGCTTGGCTGGTCACGGGTACGGCGACCGTCGCCACCGACACCAGGGCAGCAACGACGAACAGGCGCAGGCTACGCACAGAGACCCCCC
>JBDSAK010000206.1:0-3830 GCA_039922195.1 Mycobacteriales bacterium | reverse complement strand
AGAACAGCGCCGAGTGCTTGACGACATCGCCCGTGCGGGGCGAGTGCCACATCATGTTGTTTCCGGCGTAGATGCCGACGTGGGTGACTCGGCCGCTGCTCGAGTGGGTGAAGACGAGGTCACCGGGCCGCCGGTCGGCCGCCGGTACCCGAACGGTGGCTGCGCGCTGCGCCCCCGATTGGTGCGGCAGCACTACCCCGAACTTCGCGAAGACGTACATCGTGAATCCGGAGCAATCGAAGTGGGCCGGGCCCACGGCGCCGTACCGGTAGCTCTTGCCGGCGTGCCGGGCCGCCTCGCGGAGCACGGCAGGCGCGGCCGTGACGCTGTTGAACGCGGGGGCTGCGGTCCCCGCCGTCGCGGGCGCTGCGGCGACGCCGGTGAGACTGAGCGCGAGGGCAAGCACGGCGAGCGCGCGGCCCGTGCGGCCGGTGCGCTGATGACGAGATGCGGACAGCACTGCGGTCCCTTCCCTACCGCCTGCGAGGTCAGCTGTCGGGTTCGGGCTGGAAGGTTCTGCCCGGCCACCAGGAACGTGGCTTCACCCCGAGGACGCGCGAAGCGCCCGTGAGACCGTGGGTCCCCCGCTCCCGTCCGAGGAGATTGTCGAGCGGAACCCTGGCCGCCGGACGGGACTCGGCGTTGCGGTCAGGGCTGTTCTGGCTGTGCTGTAACACGACGAACGCCCGCCGCAACCGGTGGGCATCCGCAGACGAGGTTACGAAGCGGCCCCGCCGTTGTCCAGGGTGCTAGCGGATTGCGCCGTTCGCATGCCCCTCGGAGTGCACGACTGCCCACTTCGCGGTGGTGTCGGTGCGGTAGAGGAAGAGCGTGGTCGCCGTCTTCTGCACTTCCACGTCGACCGAGCCGTCGCGCCGGACGACGAATGTGTCACGGCTGATCTCGGCGTGACCCTCGATCGCCTTGGTCTCGGCTGCGGCGTACGCCGTGTCGACGTCCTTGGACTGCGCGTAGGCGTCGGCGGCGGCTGATGCGATTTGGCCGGCGAGATCGGCGCCGTTGACGCGCGCGGTGACCAGCGAGATGCACTCGAAGGCAACGATGCCGATGAGCATCAAGAAGACGGCAACCCGCGTGAACCAGCCCAGGATGATGTCGCCGCGTTCATCATGGACGTCGCGCCTGGCAACCGGTTCGACAGTGCTGTGCGCCATCCGTCCGCCTTCGCTCGGTCGCTACGAGTCATCGGCGACTGCGCCGAGCGGCTTGAGCACATTGCGCCGAATGCCTCACCGGCCGAAGCGGGTGGTGGCCAGTCGCGCCAGGTCGTCGATCTCGCGGATCCGCAGCCGCCGGGCGAGGACGACGTAGGCCGCCGCGAGCGTGAGCACCCCGGCGACGACCGCGATCGCCGAACCGCCCACGCCGGTGCCCGCCAGCGCCTGGGCGATGCGCGAGAGCGCGTACGCCGGCCCCGCGGCCAGGAGGGCAGCGACGGCCACCCGGACCAGCTGCCGCAGCACGTGGGCCCCGTCGATTCCGCCGAGTCGGCGGCGCAGCACCGCTGTCGAGATGACGATGCCCGCGGCGTACGACGATGCGTAGCCGACAGCCAGCCCGACAACGCGCGCATCGCCATCGAGAAGCGCGAACAGTGCGAGGTCGACGGCGACCATCACGGCGTTGACCGCGATGTTGATCAGCGCCGGCGTTCGAGTGTCGTGCAACGCGTAGAAGCCACGAAGCTGCAATTGGAACGCCGTGAAGCACGCCAGTCCGATCGCGAAGCCTGTCAGCACGCGGCCGAGCAGCACCGCGTCGGCTTCGGTGCTCTTGCCGTGGGAGAACAGCAGCACCGCGATGGGCCGGGCCAAGGCGACGTAGGCCACGGCAGCCGGTACGACGAGAGCAAGGCTGATGCGCAGGCCGCGGGACAGCTCGTCGCGCAGCGCCGACAGCCGGCCATCGGCGGCGTGGCGGCTCATCAGCGGCAGCAGCGCGGTGATCACCGACACGGTGATGATGGCATGCGGCAGCTGGAAGAGCTGAAAGGCGTTGAAGTACACGTTGTAGCGGTTGCCGGCGTCCTTGGCGAGCCCCACCACGACGACGTAGGCGAGCTGGTTGGCGGCCACGTAGAGGAACACCCAGCCGGCCAGCCGGACTGCCGAGCGCAAGCCGGCGTGCTGCCAGTCGAAGCGCCAGCGCCAACGGAAACCGCTGGCACGTAAGGCCGGGAGCAACACGAGCGTCATCGTGACGACACCCAGGGTCGTGCCGATGGCGAGCACCGCGACTTGCGCGTCGCTGATGGTTCGCGCATCGGGCCGATCAGGGCCGGGCATGATCAGGAATAGGCCGAACGTCGCGATGACGACGAGATTGTTGAGGACCGGCGCGAACATCGGCGGACCGAACCGGCCCTTCGTATTGAGGATGGCCCCGATCGCCGCACCGACGCCGTAGAAGACGATCTGCGGAAGAAAGAACCGCAGGAGCAAGACCTGCAGGTCGAAGTCCGGGCCCCTGTCGTTGCTGTAAAGGCGCATCAACACGGGCGCGAAGAGGACTGCAACGAAGGTCAGCAGCGCGAGCGCGGCCGCCACCATGGACAGCAATGCTTGGGAAAAGGCGGCGCCGCCGTCGCCGTCATCGCGTGCGCTTCGCACGAGCACCGGCACGATCACCGACGTCAGAACCCCGCCGAGCAGCAACTCGTAGAGAATGTTGGGCATCACGTTGGCGACGGCGTACGTGTCGGGCAGCGGATTGCCAGGTCCGCCCAGCCCGAGAGCGGCGGCGATCACGATGACGCGCAGGAAGCCGGTCGCGCGCGAGGCGAGTGTGCCCAGCGCCATCACGCCGCTCGACTTGTTGAGGCTGTCCGAGGCCGCCGTCGTCGACGCGCTCATCCGCCCACCGAGGCAGCCGGCTGCGACTCGCTCGGGTCGAGGACTCCCTCCGGCGGGTCGTCGTCGTCCGGCTCCCGCTGCGTGCCGGTGCCGCCGCGGCCGTCTCTGCGCCGGCGGAAGACGAACCGCGCGAGTGAGGCGAGGACCAGCAGTGCGAACGCACCGACGGTGACGAGCAAGGCGACGCGGCCGTACGCCGTGGTGCTGACGGTGATCCGGGTCGGCGCGCCCAGCGGGTCGTCGTCGGGGGTCCGGAGCTGGGCGACCACCGGGAACTTGCCGATCGTCTGCGACACCAGGGCTACTTCGACG
The DNA here is from genome assembly GCA_039922195.1 of Mycobacteriales bacterium. Lineage (GTDB taxonomy): Bacteria > Actinomycetota > Actinomycetes > BP-191 > BP-191 > JBDTYE01. Next base: position 645 of record JBDSAK010000206.1, on the reverse strand, counting down.
GTTCTGCTGCCGGGCTGATCGAGACCGTGGGCGGCCGGCACGACGATGTCGGGCACCCTTCCGACGCTGAGCCCCAGGCGTTCCGAGCGCAGCGAGAGTCGGACGCGGACCGGCGTATCCAGGCGGTTGAACACGGTGATCGGGACTGACCCGCGGGTACTCGTCAGGCGAACCGGGACGTTCTCGACGTAGACCTGTCCGCGCAGGGCGTGGAGTACGCCGACGATCGCAGCTCGTAGTCGCGCGCCGCTCGCCGGACTGCGGCGCCAGTGCGCCGAATGTGCCCAGCTGGCGGCGTCCTCAGCGCGGCGGAGCCTGGTCGTGATGGCGAGCGCAGCGGCCGCGGCCTTCGCGCGGTCAGCGTCAGTCGCCCCCGGTTCTGGCGTCGCTTCCCCCGCGATGATGGCGCCGAACGACCGCAGTTCGGTACGCAACTGGTGGGCTTCGGACAGATCGTTCGCCGGGAGCTCGGCGCGCCGCGCGGCCGGGGGGTAGCGGGGGACGCGGCCCCGGTCGGGCGCGCGCTCTGTACGCGCCACCGCTTCCGGGACTGTCGTGCCCGTCAGCCACGGTGTGTTTGCCGGAACGGCGAGCAGCTTGCCCGCTGTGTCGACGTCAGCCGGATGCCAATCGCGCGGGAAGGCC
>JBDSAK010000205.1:0-10107 GCA_039922195.1 Mycobacteriales bacterium | reverse complement strand
ACCAGGGGTGAGGGTGGCCACGCTATTTGCCGGGACCGATGGCGTTGGCCTTGTCCTCGGCGGCCTTGAGCGCGGCATCCGCCTTGCTCTTGCCGAGAGCGACCTGTTCGATCGCGGCGTCCAACGGTGCTGCGACTTCCTCCCAGGTGGCGACGGCAGGAGCGGATTTCGCGTCCTGAAGTTGATCCCCGAACGCCTTGAGCAGCGGGTCGGTGGAGAGCTTGCCCGCCTTCCACGCGCCCTGTACTGCAGGGAGGCTGCCAACCAGGTCATACAGCTTCTGCTGCTGCGCGTCCTGGGTCAGGAAGTCGACGAACTTCCAGGCTGCGTCGCGGTTCTTGCTGTCCTTGAAGACCACCAGGTCGCTGCCACCGGTGAACGACGTGCCGGCCTTCTCCTTGGGCATCGGCGCGAGGGCCCACTTCTCCGCGAAGCCCGCGCCACCCTGCTCTTCGAGGATGCCCATGTGCCAGGGCCCGGAGACGAAGGCGCCAATGCTGCCGTTGATGAAGCCAGCCTCCTGCGCGCCCTGTGCCAGATCGGTCGGCGAGATCTTCTCGGCGAAGAACGACCCGTAGTAGTCCACCGCTGCCTGCATCGGGGCGGTGTTCATCGTGAACTTCTTGTCCGCCACCAGCTCCGCACCGTTCTGCCACGCGAACGGCATCACGCTCTGCCATGACCCCTTGCCGCCCGGCTGCAGGCTGATGCCCCACTTGGCGCCGCCCTTGTCCTGCATCGCCTTGGCGAAGGCCTTCAGATCGGCCTGCTTCCAGCCGGCGGCGGGGGTGACGCCGGCCTTTTCGGCCAGGTCCTTGCGGTAGTAGATGAGGCGGGTTTCGGTGTACCAGGGCACGCCGTACGACGTCCCACCGACTTCGGTGGTGCCCCAGGAGCCGGAGAAGAACTTGTCGGCCTTGATCAGTTCGGGCGTCGCGTCAAGCGCGCCGGTGGCGGCGAACTCGGGCAGCCACGTCGTACCGACCTGGCTGATGTCGGGCGCCTGCTTTCCGGCGATCGCCGTCGCAATCTTGTCGTGCGCGGCATCGAATGGGATCACCGTGACATTTACCTTGACGCCCGGGTTGGCCTTCTCGAAGTCGCGGGCGATCTCGCCGAGCTTCTCCCCCTCGGCACCGAGCGCCCAGACGGTGATCTCGCCGGTGGCGGGGCCGTCCTTGACCGCAGCGCCCTTCTCCGCCTTGACGCCCTTGACGTCGGTCTTGGCGTCATCGGACTTGCGCCCGCAGCCGGACACGGCGAGTGCCACGAGCGCGGTGCCGGTCATTGCCTTCTGCAGTGGGGTGAATGGACGTGATCTCATGCGTTCTCCTCGGGGTGAGGCCCACAACTGGCACGTAGCACGAGCTGCGTGGGCAGCACCTCATGCCGTGGATCGCTCGTATCCCCCGCTAGTCGTTCGTGCAGCCTCCGGGCGGCCCAGCCGCCGAGCTCGCGCATGGGCTGACGCACCGTGGTCAGACCCGGTCGCGAATGACGCGCGGCCATGACGTCGTCCCAGCCCGTGATTGCCAGATCCTCGGGGATCCGCAGGCCCAGCTCCTCCGCCGCGAGAGTCGCCCCGAGGGCGATCTCATCGTTGGCGCACACGAGGGCTCGCGGCGGCCCCTCCGCCAGCAGTCGCAGCGCCGCTGTGCGGCCGCCCTCTTCGCTCAACGGACAACTCACGGCTTGCGCCGGACCCTCGACCCCGTGCACGTTCAGCGCCCGTCGGAACCCGCGCCAGCGCTCTAGTACGTCGCACGATCCGTCGACGTCGCCCAGGAATGCGAACGAGCGGTAACCGTGGCCAGCCACGAGATGTGACGCAAGCGCTTGTGCGCTGTCGTCGTTCTCTGCGTTGACCGAATCGGCCCAGTCCACGGACTCCCGCGCCATCAGCACGAGCGGTTTGCCGCTGTCGGCGAGGTTGTGCAGCACGGTGTCGCTGACCGTCGGCCCGAGGACGACAATGCCGTCAACCCGGGCGGCCAGATCGGCGAACTGCGCCGGCCCCGCCTCGCCGCCGTGCGTGGACAGGATGAGCACGCTGCGACCCAGCTCCGCGGCCGTGTCCTCGTAGGCCAGGATGACCTCGGCGAAGTACGGACCGGACAACTCGGGAAACACGATGCCGTTGGCCGCGTGCAAGCCTTCGGCCAGCGAGCGGGCCGGCCGGCTCGGGGTGAAACGCAGTTCATCAACCGCGGCGAGCACCCGTTCCCTGGTCTCGCTGGCCACCGGCGCCGTGCCGCGCAGCGTCCTGGAGACCGTTGCTGTCGACACGCCCGCTCGCGCAGCGACCTGATAGATCGTGGATGTAAGCGGTTTCATACCGTCAGTTTGCGCTGATTGTCGGAATTGTCAAGGGATGCGCTGCTCAAATCTCGCAGATGCTTGCTCCGGCCGACGCCAGAACGTGCGCCCGCGCCGGGCACCGGTACGGCGGCCCGTCGCCGCCCGGCTGGGTATCCGCAGCCCGAGTTGAGCCAGGTGGCGCTTCAGCCTGAGCCGGACCGCGCCGACAGTGCAGTGGTCAACCCATGACCCTGGTCGCGTACGCCCAATCCCGTCCCGCGGCCGCCGGGCACCGATCGATCGTGCGGACGGGAGCGGGGGACCCACGGTCCCACCGGACGCGAAAGCGTTCTCGGGGTGAAGCCACATCTGTGGCCGGGCAGCTCTTCGAGCCCGAACCCGACAGCTGACCCCGCCGGCGCAGGGAAGAGGACGGCGCCGTGCTCGCAGGTGTGCAGGTCCTCCGCCGCCTTGGCTCCATGGCGGCAGCCGTCGCGATTGTCGGAGTTCTGGGACCGACGACCGCCACCGCCGCGCCCCGCCCCTTCGACAGCGTCGCGTCCGGCGGGGCCATCATCGCCGAGGCGGCAAAGTATGCGGGCATCCCCTACCGATACGGGGCTACCGGACCCGGCGCGTACGACTGCTCGGGCTACACGCGACAGGTTTTCCGCCAGTTCAGAATCGAGCTACCGCGGACCTCGGGCGAACAGCGGGCGGCGACCACACCCATCGCCGCGGCCGCGCGGCAGCCTGGCGACCTGGTCTTCTTCCTCAGTGCGGGCGGACGCGTCACCCATCTCGGCATCTACGCCGGCGGCAACGCGATGTGGGTGGCGCCGAGCTCGGGCAAACGGGTGATGCGCCAGAACATCTACTCGAGCCGCGTGGTGTACGGCCGCGTCCACAGCTAGCGGGCGCCGGCACGCACCAGCAACAACGCCCCACTGCTGAGATCGACGGCGTACAGCTCACCGGAAACCGACTCGCCGAAAGCCGAGATGCTGCCGGAGTACGCGCCCATCTGCGATCGCACCCACGTGCCGTTGGACAGCCGGCCGACGCCCCACATCGTGCCGGTGCAGAAATCGGTGAAGACATACGTGCCGGCGAGCACCGGATTCAGTCGGCCACGGTAGACGTAGCCACCCGTGACGGCGCACGACCCGTCGTCGTGCGAGAGCTCGGCCACCGGTCCAGTGAGCGTCCCGCGGCGACAGGTGCCGCCGTAGGTGCGCGTGCCCTCACGGCAGGGCCAGCCGAAGTTGCGGCCCCCGATCCCCTTTCCGATCGTGTCGATCTCCTCCGATGTGCCCTGGCCGACATCGGCGATCCACATCGATCCCACGACGCGGTCGAACGAGAACCGCCACGGGTTGCGCAGACCGAAGTGCCAGATCTCCTTGCGGGCACGGGCAGTCGTCGCGAACGGGTTGCCGGCCGGAATGCAGTAGCGCAGCGGCGCGCAGGCGCGACTGACATCGATTCGCAGGATCTTGCCGAGCAACGAGCCGACGTCTTGCGCCTTCTGCGGCGTCGAACCGCCGTCGCCGGTGCTGATGTAGAGCATGCCGTCAGGGCCGAATGCGAGCATCCCGCCGTTGTGGTTGCTCGCATCGGGATGCGCGATGTTGAGGATCGGCACGCGGGTGGCGAAGTTGACGGTGGTCGCGGTCGTCGTAGCGGCCCGGAAGCGGGTTACCTGCAAGGAGCCGTCGGTGTTGGTGTAGGCCACGTACAGGTACCGGGTCACTGCGAAGTTCGGCGCGAAAGCCAGCCCGAGCAGGCCCTGCTCGCCGTCGAACTGCCCGACGATCCGCCGCAGATCGAGGTACGGCGTCGCCTGTGTCCGCCCACCCGAGACCACTCTGATGTAGCCGCGCTTCTCCGCCACGAACAGTCGCCCATCGCCGGCGTGCGTCACCGCCGTCGGCTGGTTGAAGCTGGTCGGCGTGACGCGGCTCAGGGTCACTGCGACGCGGCGCGGGTCGGCGGCGGCGGCGGGCTGCGCCGTGAGCGCGATCGTCATGGTCAGCGCGAGCGCCGACACTGCAGCGGTACGCCGCGCACTTGCACCTGCGGGCATGCTCACTCCTCGTCGCCGGCCGTCAGCTAGACGGTAGGTCACGGGGGGCTCGATCGCGCAGCGCCGGTCAGGGGACAAGCACGATCTTGCCGAAGACGTCCCCGATTCGGACCCGCTCGAGGCCGATCGCGGCTCCGGCGAGCGGCAGCACACTGTCGATGACCGGCCGGACGCCGGTCCTGAGCAGGAAGCCGAGCAGCGCGTCGTACTCACCGCGGGTGCCCATCGTCGAGCCGACGATCCGCAGCTGCCGGAAGTAGACCCGCGCCAGATCTGCCGGAGGGTTGGCGCCCGAGGTCGCACCCGACACCACGATCGTGCCGCCGGGTCGGAGCGATTTGAGCGAGTGATCCCACGTGGCCGCACCCACGGTTTCGATCACGGCGTCCACCCGTTCGGGCAACCGTTCGCCGGCGTGCAGACCGATGGCCCCGAGTTCGACCGCGCGCGCGAGCCGCTCGGCACTGCGGGAGGTCGCGTAGACGGTGTGCCCGGCGGCTGCGGCCAGCTGGATCGCGGCAGTCGACACACCGCCGCCGGCCCCCTGCACGAGCAGCGTGCCCTGCCGCGGCAGCCCGGCCCGGTTGAACACCATGCGGTACGCCGTCAGCCACGCGGTCGACAGGGCGCCGGCCTGTTCCCAACTCAACTCGCGCGGCTTGTCGATGACGTTGCGTTCGGGGACCGCGACCCACTCGGCGAACGTTCCGTCGTACCGCTCGCTCAGTAGTGTCCGGTCCGGATCGAGCGTCTCGTCGCCGCCCCCCGCGGCAGGATCGCCGATGACGGCGTGCACGACCACATCGCGGCCGTCGTCCGTTACTCCCGCCGCGTCACACCCGAGCACGATCGGCAACGCGGCCGGATCGACGCCGACGCCCTCCAGCGTCCAGAGGTCATGCCGGTTGATGCTCGCCGCTTTGACCCGCACGCGTAGCCAGCCGGCCGGCAGCCCAGGTTCGGAATGGTCACCGACACGCAGAGCAGCCAGCGGATCGCCTGGCGCGGCGCGGATCGCCATCACGGCCAACATGTTTTCGACCTTAGCCCGCAGGGCCGGGGATACGACGGCGCGGCGCCGTGCCGATGAATCATCGGGCGTCTGGAAGGATTTGCGGATGCGAATCGCGACGTGGAACGTCAACGGCATTCGAGCGCGACTCCCCCGGCTGCTGACGTGGCTCGAACAGGTCGGCCCCGACATCTGCGCATTGCAGGAAACCAAGTGCAAGGACGACGGCTTCCCCTCCGACGAGATCCGTGCGCTCGGCTACGAGTTCGCGCATCACGGCACAGGCGGCTTCAACGGTGTCGCGCTGCTGAGCCGAGTGGGGCTCGACGACGTCGCGTTCGGCTTCCCCGGCACCGACGACCCGAAGATGGCGGAGGCCCGGTGCGTCACGGCGATCGCCGGTGGGATCCGCGCGTACAGCCTCTACATCCCCAACGGCCGCAGCCTGGACAGCGACGAGTACCCATACAAGCTCGAGTGGCTGCGACTGCTCGGCGAGACGATTGCGGCGATCGCCGAGCCGGCTGAGCCGGTCGTCGCCATGGGCGACTTCAATGTGGCGCTGCACGACTCTGACGTGTGGGACCGCGCGGCGTTCAACGGCTCCACGCATGTCACCGAGCCGGAGCGGGACGGCGTACGCCGGCTCGTCGACTGGGGCATGACGGACGTCACCGCGCGCATCTCGAAAGGCGATCACCCGTTCACCTACTGGGACTACCGGGCCGGGATGTTCCACAAGAACATGGGCATGCGCATCGACTACGTCTTCGCGACCGCACCCGTAGCGGACGCGATCACCGATGCGTACGTCGATCGCGATGCTCGCAAAGGAACGCTCCCCAGCGACCACGCACCGATAGTCGTCGACACCAGCTTGGCGGCGCCGGCACCTGGCAGCGGCTAAGGTGCCGGGCGTGGACGTCAAGGAGCTCGACATCGCGCACGCCTGGGTCTTCACGCCCCGACAGCACGGCGACGACCGCGGAGTATTTCTCGAGTGGTTCCGGGCGGCAGCGTTTGACGACACGACCGGCCGGCCCTTCACGCTGGCGCAGGCCAATCACTCGGTGTCGACGCAGGGCACTCTGCGTGGTATTCACTTCGCCGACGTACCGCCGGGACAGGGCAAGTACGTCTATTGCCCGAAGGGCGCTGTGCTCGACGTCGTCATCGACATCCGGGTCGGATCGCCGACGTACGGCCAGCACACGACCGTGCGCCTCGACGACGTCGACCGCCGCGGTGTGTTCATCAGCGAGGGGCTGGGGCACGCTTTCGTCGCGCTCACCGACGATGCCAACGTGACCTACCTCTGCACGACCGGCTACAACCCGGCCGGGGAGCACGGTATTCACCCGCTCGATCCGGAAATCGGGATCGATTGGCCGGTCGACTCGCCCATGCTCTCTGCGAAGGACGCCGCCGCCCCGACCCTCGCCGAGGCTGCGGCACAAGGACTTCTGCCGTCGTACGACGAGTGCGAGCGGTTCTACCACGCGCTGCGGAAGGCATGAGCGCGCTGCTCTTCGATGTCGACGGCGTGCTCATCGACTCGACCGCTTCATATGCACGCGTGTGGCGTCACTGGGCCGAGCACCACGGTCTCGACGGCGACGTCGTCGTCGCCGCGACTCATGGCCGGCGGGGCGAGGACACGGTGCGCGAGGTGGCGCCGCACCTGGACCACGAGAGTGAGCAGCCGCTGTTCCGGCAGCTGATGACGGCCGAGCTTGCCAACATCGTGGCCATGCCCGGCGCCGCCGATCTGCTCGCAGCCCTTCCTGCGCAAACGTGGGGATGTGTCACGTCGGGCGGACGGCGTTGGGTGCGTCAGCGATTCGCCGACGCCGGTCTCGAGCTGCCCCAAGTCCTGGTGACTGCGGACGACGTCGAGTTCGGCAAGCCCGATCCCAGTTGCTACCTGCTCGGCGCGCAGCAGCTCGGACGGGACCCGAGAGACTGCCTCGTCGTCGAGGACGCGGTTGCGGGTATCGCCGCCGGCCACGCCGCCGGCATGAAGGTCGTCGGGCTCGCAACGACCCACGGTCGTCATGAGATCGCGGCCGCCGACCACATTTTCGACTCCCTGGCCGCCGCGGTGCCCTTCCTCATGGAGCACGCCTCGCGATGACGGCGGTCGGCGACCCGGCTGCCGCACGCACTAGGAACTCGTCGCCTCGCCGATACCGGCAGGCGCCGGCCAGTAGCGGAGCACGACGCGACCGACGATCGCTGCCGAAGCGACCGGCCCGAAGTTGCGACTGTCGTCGGGGGCCACCAGCAGGTTGTCGCTCGAGAGCCAGTACTCGTCGGTGCCGAGCGGGGCGCCATACGCCGAATCCCCCGGCCCGGCGGACAGCCTCTTCACGATCAGCAGCTCAGGCTGTTGCGGATGGGCCGCGACGACAACCGTACCGATCCGGGGGCGGCAAGGGCGGCGCGCGCGGCGTGCGACGACCCGATCGCCATCCCGCAGGCGCGGGGCCATCGACTCCCCTGCGACCACCGCGAAGAACCAGCGCCACCTCACCCGGCGCACCTCGCCTTCTGAACGGACCCCGCGCGGGATATGGTCGATACGAGACGAACCCTCCCAGACCGAGAGGATGACGGCCTGATGCGCATGCGCTCGCTGTTGACCCCGAAGACGACCATCCACGCACACTGCGACCTGCCCTGCGGCGTCTACGACCCCGCTCAAGCCAAGATCGAAGCCTTGTCGGTGAAGGCTTGCCAGGAGAAATTCCAGGCCAGCGACGACCCGGTCTTCCGCGAGCGCGCGGTCATGATCAAGGAAGAGCGCGCCGATCTCGTCAAGCACCACCTCTGGGTGCTGTGGACCGACTACTTCAAGCCCGAGCACCTCGAGGCGCACCCGCAGCTGCACCAGCTGTTCTGGGATGCCACCAAGTCCGCGGGCAACAACAAGAAGTCGCAGGATCCCGCCGACGGTCAGAAGCTGATCGACCTGTGCGACCAGATAGCCGACGTATTCGCGGCGACCAAGAAGTAGACCGCCCGCATCCGTTTCGGCAAAACCGCCGAGCATGGCACGTGACATCGCGATGGCTGACACTGGACGCGGGCGCGACGTGATTCGCGCGGCAACGCCCGACGACGTTCCCGTGATCCTGGATCTGATCACGGACCTGGCGGCGTACGAGCGCGAGCCCGAGTCGGTGACCGCGACGCAGGGTGACCTGCAGGCTGCGCTCTTCGGACCCCAGCCGCACGTGTGGTGTCACATCGCCGAGGTCGACGGCGTCGTAGCCGGCTTCGCGGTGTGGTTCCTCAACTTCTCAACCTGGCTCGGCAAGCACGGCATCTACCTCGAGGACCTCTACGTGCGGCCCCAATATCGCGGCAGCGGTCTAGGGCTGGCTCTGCTGCGAGCGATCGCGGCCACCGCGGTCCAACGCGGCTACGGCCGCGTCGAGTGGTCCGTCCTCGACTGGAACACCCCGTCGATCGAGTTCTACCGGCGAGTCGGCGCGCAACCGATGGACGAGTGGACGACGTTCAGACTGACCGGCGAATCCCTCAACGCACTCAACGGAACCAGCGAATGACCATCCCTACGGCGCGGGCGCGCCGAGCGCTGGCCGTTTGGCTACTTGTCTTCCGTCGTCGCAGCATGCGGTGGTGACGACAAGGACACGTCGGTGGCGGCGTCATCGGCAACAACTTCGCCAACAGCTTCACCGACATCTTCGCCGGCAGCGACCGCATCGTCGGGATCACCCGCCGCCTCGCCGTCGCCTTCCGCTGCCGAGGGAGCCGGCGGTACGCCCATTGCCTACTGCGTCGAGCAAGCCCAGCAGGACGCCGGCGGGGTCACGTTCAAGCGGGCCTACGGCGTCGACGTTCCCGGCCTGATTCTCGGCACTGGAGAGCGCGGCATCGTGTTGTCGAACATGGCGGGTGACGACCTGTGCAGTTGGCTGGCGTACGCGCCCGAACTCGCCGGGGCGGGCTCCCGCGTGGCGTTGTTCAACTACTCCGGTACGGAGAATCACGAGGACGTGATCGCTGCGGCCGCCATGCTGCGCGAGCGAGGCGCCACGAAGGTCGTCCTGATGGGTGCCTCGGCCGGCGGGACGACCGTCGTTCAAGCCGGTGCCAAGCTTTCTCCTCCGCCGGCTGCCGTGGTGTCGCTCTCACCCCAAGATTCCACCGACGGCCGCACGTCTGCGAAGAGCCTGACGGCCCCGACCCTGTACGTCTCCGCGGAGATGGATGCCGGGAATGTCGACGCGACAAAGGCACTGCACGCAGCAACTGCCGGCAAGGACAAGATCTTGAAGATCGTGCCGGACGCCGCGCACGGCACTGCGCTACTACTTTCCGACCCGTTGAAGGCGGAGATCTACGCGTTCATCGACACGCGCACGAAGTAGCCGTGGACCGACTGCGGCCGTAAATCCCGCGCTCCGCACTGACGGCGTACGACAAGGCGCACGCGACCACCATGAGGACGGCGGCCTCGCTGCCGAACAGCTCGACGCCCATCACCGCGCACGCGATCGGCGTCTTCGCGGCGCCGGCGAACACCGCGACGAACCCGATTGCCGCCATCAGCGGGACCGGCAAGCCGAGTACCTCGCCGAGCGTCGCCCCCAGCGTGGCACCGATGTCGAACAGGGGGGTGACCTCACCGCCCAGAAACCCCGAGCCGAGAGTGAGCGAGGTGAAGAGCAGCTTTAGCGCG
>JBDSAK010000204.1:0-5398 GCA_039922195.1 Mycobacteriales bacterium | reverse complement strand
ATCACAGCGTCGAAGGCGTCGTCGCTGCGCAGACAGAGGTCTCGGTGTGGACCGAGGTCCAGATAGGGCGCAGCGACCTCAAGCGCGGTGACGAGATGCTCAAGCACTCCGGCGCTGATCCTGGCCTTTGTAGCCCTTGTGCGGAAGTCCCCACACCTTCAGCGACGCGGCCGGATAGACCTCCACTACGACGCCAGTGCCCGCCCGATCGACCGCGCGACCAGCATCGGCAAGGTCGGCAAGCAGACCCGCGGCCCGCATCGCAGCGAGCCCGATCCGGTCAGCCGCGACGCTGAGCGGCCACAGTCCAACCGCTTGGTGCACCGCGCGATCTGTCTCCCGGTTTGCGAGGAACGCCCGCCAGCGGTCACCGGCGATCATTAGCCGAGCGTATGGCGCATGGCGTCATCCCGTCGTACGAACTCGGCCAGCTCCGTGCGCTTCGTCAGTCGTTCGCGAAACGCCGGGGCGCCCCAGCGTTTCGCTAACGAACCCTCAGCGCATCTCCTTGCCTGCACCCTGCGAGCTGATGGCGATCGGCCTGCCGGAGGGGGTGTCGCCCACCTTGTCCACGAACCCGGCCTCCAGAACCGCGGTGTGGCCGATCACCGTGCCCACTGGGCCGAACTCGCCGGCTACCGCGACGCTGTCCCGCTCGCCGAGCACCGTGCCCTCCGCGTCGAGGATCAGCTGGCGGAGCGTCGTACCGCGCTCGATCCTGCCGATGCCGATGCCGGCTCGGCCGTCCAGATCCGCGACGCCTTCGACGACCGAGACGTCTGGCACCAGAAGGAGGGCCCGCAGGATGGTGGAGCGGACCTTGTGCGGCAGGATGTGCTCGCGCACCAGGTCGGCAGCCGCGGTGAAGACGCGCTCATTGACGTCGTCGACGCCGCTCGGGACGTCCTGCAGATACTGGCGCATCGCGGCCGGGTCGCTCGGCAGCGCGGATGCGTCGAACGAAAGGTTCGGCACGTTGACCGGCTGGCCGCCGTTGTCCAGCGCGAGGTCCATCCCGTGTTCTTCACCGATCGCCTTGCGGTAGATCGCGTCGTCGCCAGGATTCAGGAACTTCGGCGCGAGCGGCTTCGAGACGAGGTGACCGCCACTGAGCTTGTCGAGCCAGATGTGTCGCTCAGTCCCGTACAAGTAGGTGAACGAGACCTGCTGCTGATCAGGCAGCAACGTCTCGGCTCCCGCCGATGGAGACTTCTCGGCGTTTTCGGTCGGGACATCGGAAGGGCTGGGCTGGGAGGCGTCGTTCCCGCCGCCGGCACCTGTCATCGCGAGGTAGCGGGTGCGGGAATGCGTGTAGGCAAAGGTTCCAGTCGGCCGCGGTTCGCCTGCACCCGGTGACGTTGCCAACGCCGCGAGCGCCGCGTCGAGGGACTGCTTGGTTACCGTGCCGTCCACCGCGCCCTGGGCCCCTTGGCTGGCCCCTGGGTTGACAGTGCCGCCGTCGTCGTTGCGCAGCATCGTTGGCACGGTCACGATGCCGAGCGTCGCCAGTGCGACGCCCGCGACGGCGGAGCGCCGGCGCAGCGAGCGGTGCCGATGGGTCCGGCGTACCGACGCAATGAGGTCGGGGCGCGGCTCGAGGTCGATGCTGTCGGGCAGGCTGCGCAGCGCGCTTTCGATGTCTTTCACAGGGAACTCCTCAGAATTGGCTGGGGGGTCGTCGAGTCGACGTCGCCGAGCAGTTCGCGCAGGCGCGCGAGGCCACGGCTGGTCTGACTCTTGACGGTGCCGACGGAGCAGCCGACCATCTCGGCCGTCTCCGCCTCGGATAGATCAAGGCAGTGCCGGAGTACGACGACCGTGCGCTGCCCCAGGGGCAGCGCGCGCAGGCCGCGCACCAGTGAGTCGCGCAGATCGATGTCGCCGGTGATGTCGACCGTGGCGCGGTCGGCGTACGACGTCAGTTGCACTTCGGCGTATCGCCGCCGCCGGAACCGGTCGGTGACGGCGTGGATGAGCACGCGCCGGACGTACGCGTCCGGGCGATCGGCCGCGACAACTCGCGGCCAGTGCCGGTAGGCGCGTTCCAGGGCGTCCTGCAGCAGGTCTTCGGCATGACCGCGATCGCCGGTCAGCAGATAAGCCAGCCGCAACAGCGCTGCCGCATGACCGGCGACGAAGTCTTCGAAGCCCTCGGTCCGGTTCTGCATCGTCAGCTCCACAACCAGTCCAGACGGGTCAGAGTCTCGAAAGGTTGCCATGGTTTCTTGGGAGAGCGCTTTCTTACGTGCGATTCTGGTCGCTCCCCCGACGAAACGGACCATCGATGACGAGCACCGCCGACGAGCCCCGCGACAACCGGATGATGGTGGCGATGATCGCCTCCGCGGTCGTCATCGCGCTGCTCGTCGTCGCCGTCGTCGTACGGGCGGCCTCCCGCAAGGACGACGACCCGGTCGCCGCACCGAGCGCGACGGCGAATCCGTCGACAACCCCTACCGCCACTGCGAGCGCAAGCTCGTCCTCGGGGGCTACGTCACCAGCAGCGAGTACGACGTCGGCACCCGCCACCACAGCCAGCACCAGTGCGGCTACGGGCGAGTGCGCTCGTATCGAGACCTCGCTGCCGAAGCTCACCGACTGGCCGAAGGTCGCCAGCGCCATCGCGCCCGACCCGGCCATCGAAGCCCGGGTCAAGGACATGGTCGCGAAAATGACGCTGCCCGAGAAGGTCGGCCAGATGACGCAGCCGGAGATCGGGTTCGTCACCGCGGAGCAGGTTGGCGAGTACCACATCGGTTCGGTGCTCAACGGCGGCGGCTCAGTGCCGGGCGGGGACAAGAAGGCATCGCCGGAGAAGTGGCTCGAGCTCGCCGACGGCTTCTGGGAGGCCTCGCGCACGAGCAACTCGGCGACGAACATCCCGCTGATCTGGGGCATCGACGCCGTACACGGCAACAACAATGTGTACGCCGCGACGCTGTTTCCGCACAACATCGGGCTCGGTGCGGCGCACGACCCCTGCCTCATCCGCGATATCGCGGCCGCCACCGCGAAGGAGGTCCGCGCGACCGGTCAGGACTGGACGTTCGCGCCCGTCGTGGCCGTCGTGCAGGACGACCGTTGGGGGCGGACGTACGAGAGCTACTCCGAGGACCCGGCGATCATCAGCGCCTATGCCGGGGAGGCGATCAAGGGACTACAGGGTACGGCGGCGACGATCGGCCCGGACAACATCCTGTCGACGGCGAAGCACTTCCTCGGTGACGGCGGAACCGAGAACGGCACGGACCAGGGCGTCAACGCATCCACCGAAGCCGACATGATGAACGTCCACGGCCAGGGCTACTACAGCGCCATCGCCGCCGGCGCGCAGACGGTCATGGCGTCGTTCAACAGCTGGACGAACGACACCGTCGACAAGACCACCGGCAAGCTGCACGGCAGCAAGTACGCGATCACCGACATCCTGAAGAACAAGATCGGTTTCGACGGCCTCGTCATCTCCGACTGGAACGGCCATGGCCAGGTCGACGGCTGCTCCAACGACAGCTGCCCGCAGGCCGTGAACGCCGGTATCGACATCTTCATGGTGCCTGAGGACTGGCAGGCGTTCATCGAGAACACGACCAAGCAAGTCGAGGGCGGCGAGATCCCGATGGCGCGGATCGACGATGCGGTCACGCGGATCCTGCGCGTCAAGGCGCGCGCCGGTGTCTTCGAGCAGCCCAAGCCTTCGGCGCGCACACATGCCGCATCGACCGCAGCCCTCACGACCGATGCCAAGGCGCTCGCGCGCGATGCCGTCCGTAAGTCGCAGGTGTTGCTCAAGAACAAGGGCAAGGTGCTGCCGCTCGCGCCGACGTCGAAGGTGCTGGTGGTCGGCAAGAGCGCCGACGACATGGCCAACCAGACCGGCGGCTGGTCGCTGACCTGGCAGGGCAAGGAGAACGGCAACGGCGACTTCCCCAACGGCACGACGATCCTCGGTGGTCTGCGCGCCGCGCTCGGCGAAGCGAACGTGACGTACAGCAAGGCTGCGCGCGGCGTCGACCCGTCGAAGTTCGACGCCGTGATCGCGGTCATCGGTGAGACGCCGTACGCCGAAGGGCAGGGCGACCTCGCCGGCAAGACGCTCAACGCGTACGAGTTGTTTCCTGATGACCTCGCCGTGCTCGAGGCGGTCAGCGGCAAGGGCGCGCCGGTCGTCACCGTGTTCGTCACCGGACGACCCCTCGCGATCAACCAGGAGATCGCTCTCTCGGACGCGTTCGTCGTCGCCTGGCTCCCCGGCACCGAGGGCGCCGGTGTTTCGGACCTACTGGTCAAAACCGCAGAAGGCGTCGCGGGCTACACCGGGAAGCTGTCGTTCTCCTGGCCGAAAAACGGCTGCCAGGCGACCGTCAACGTCAGTGACGAGGGCTACGCGCCGTTGCTCCCCGTCGGCTACGGACTCACCGCCGCTGAAGAAGGCGCCGTCCCGCCGGGCGAGGACACCAACCTCCCCGGCTGCTGACCCGGTCGCTTCGAAGACGCCGGCTGACGTCACGACCAGCCCGTCGAGCGCATCCGCGTTGACGGGCGGCGCCGGCCGACGATCAGCGGGTACCTGACCGACACTCGGTGTCGACCTTCGCCCCCTTGACGGGCAATGACCATCGCACGGCTCTCCCTCACGGCCGCCGATCAGTCGTGCTCACAGAGAGGAGCCGCTCTCCGGCAACGTTTCGTAGAACTTGGACGACTCGTGCGTCAAGCGGCGCGTCGCCGCATCGTTCAAGAAGCGCTTCGATCTGACGCCTCGTCGGTCCACGACGACGACAGCGATCGATTGCGGCAACTCATCGCGCACCTCTTCGAGCGCAGCCTTGCGGAGCAGCTCCCCTACCATCACGCGGTCGGGCTCGTCGGTGAGTCACCGGCCGGATACAGCGGCGGCCCGGGCGGCAGGTGCGACTCGAGTACGTCGGCGACAACCTCCGTCTGGTACTCCGACACCGCCGCCATGCCTGCGGTTGAGTGGGAAAAGTGTTCGGTACACACAATCGACGTGATGCCGTACAAACCGCTTGAAAAGTGTACGGTACAGTTCATTGCACTTAAACCGAACAACTTGCTCGCGAACGGGAGCCGCAATGGCGATGGGTCGGCCTTCGCGTCTCACCGTTTACGCGCGGCTCGATGAAGCCATCGCCGATCTCAATACACGCCTTGGTGGGCTCCCGTCTCCGGCAGCGGCGCCGGACATCTGGGACGAGTTGTGGCACCTAGAGGCTCACCACTCGACCGCGATCGAAGGCAACACCCTGGTCTTGAACGAAGTGCGCAAGCTCCTCGACGAGGGCAGAGCAGTCGGCTCGAAAGAGCTCAGTGAGTACATGGAGGTGAAGGGCTACGCGGACGCGGCGCGTTGGGTCTACGGACAAGCGCTCGCCGCCGG
>JBDSAK010000203.1:0-2726 GCA_039922195.1 Mycobacteriales bacterium | reverse complement strand
CGGCCAGCCCCGAATCGGCGACAGGAAACTCCGGCACCATGAACCCGACGCCGAGATCGGAGACCTCGAAGCCGAGCTGACCCATGGTTTCGGACAGACGCAGGCGCAGATGATTGGCGCCGCTGTGCTTTGCCGCGTTCTGGACCGCCTCCAGGCAGGCGAAGTACACAGCCCGCTCGCTGGCCTCCTCGTAGCGGCCAAGACCTTCAGCCTCGATCTGGATCGGCATCGGGAGCGTGGACAGCTGAGCGGACAGGGCATCAGCCAGCCCCGCTGAACGCAGCAGCGGCGGGTAGATGTCGTGCGCCAATGAATGCAGCTGGCCGGCCAACCGCTCACTGCTCGCGCACAGCGCCGGCACGCAGCGAGCCGCGCGCTCGGGATCACTTGCCAGCAGTTGCCGCACCTCGTGCAGCTGCAACACCAGGCCGAGCACGTGCTGCTGAGAGCTGTCGTGGATGTCCCGTTCGAGTTGCCGGCGGGTGGCCTGGGACGCCTCGAGCATCCGCCGCCGCGACGCACGGACTTGGCTCGACAGTTGACGGCCCACAGAAATGCGCGCTTGCAGACGAGCGGTCAACGCAGTGTTGCGAACGACCAGTGCCGCGTCGGCGGCAAGTGCGGAGAGCAATTGCGACTCCGCCGGTCGCAAGACGACTCCGGCCGGCAGACGCACAGCGAGGATGCCGAGCAGATTGTCGCCGTGCCGAAGCTCCACGGTGGTATCGCCGGCGGGAATCTCCGTTGCCAGGTCCGGTTGGCTGGTCGCCGGCGCTGCGCGGAGGGCCGGTGGCCAGGCAGCGACCCTGGTCAGCTGCTCCCCGACGTACACCCAGATGTTTGCTTCTGCTGCCCCGACCGCGGTGGCCGTGATCTCCGCCAGCCGCGGTAGGGCCTTTTCGAGCGGGACACCGGCGGCCTTCTCCTCGGCGTATCGCAGCAGCGTCGCTTCTGGTGTCGACGGCTCGTAGCGCAGCACGCGGCGGGCATACCGGAGAGCCAGTTCGTGCAGTGGCCGCAACGCGACCGCCAGCGCGGTCGTCGCGACGATGGATGCGATCAGTGGTGGTCGTCTGCCGCTGTCCAAGCTCACGGGGTCCAGGGCGCCGGCCACGAGCAAGACTGTCACGGCATAGAGCGCGAGGCCGGCGGCCGACAGCAGCAGTAGCGCGGCAATCGCGGACGCGAAACGTCGCGAAGCGGATGCGCTGACGACCGGCCCGCTCACACGCTCCGTCTCAAGACCCATCCGATTCGGCTTTCCTCGCGCGGCGTAACGACATTGTGTGGGCTGGGATGGTGGCGTGTCAGCACGGCGCAGAACCGGCCCAATACGGCCGCAGCGAGGATGTACACGACGACGAAGAGCAGTCGATTGCCGATGAACAGCGGCAGCGGCGGGCCCTGGCCCGGCTCGCTCGTCAGGGCCTGCGGCGAGGACAGCAGCGAGTACCCGACAACCTGCAGGACGCCGATCAGGCGACGGGAGCGCGGCCGCACCACATACGCGATCGCGAAGGGGATCGTGAAGACGATAAAGACGACCACGATTCCGCTCGTTTCAACGACGCTGAAGGCGCTCTCACCATTCTCGGTTTCGGCCACCCATCGCATGAGCAGGCGTGCGCCGACACCGCTGAGCACACCGCCGGTGATCGCGGCCACAATCGTCAATCCGAAGACTCGCGCGATTCGCCGGGCCACGCGTCCGGCTGTGCTGCCCGTAGCCATGCTCAACCCTTCGGCGAACCGCGGGGCGGGCGCCAGGCCCGCCCCGCGGCGAGTTGCCCTAGAAAGCGACGTTGATGCAGGCGAGCTTGGGGCCCGCCACGCCGAGGTGGTCCGAGTGCCGGTCGTGGATGATGACGGCGTTCGCGCCGTCCGGTCGGATGGTCCAATCGACGACGGCCTGCGCCGAGCCGTTACCGGCCGCGTTGGTCGTGAAGTCGAGCCAGATCTCGTTCTCCGGTGACGCCGGGTTGGCGACCACGTTCCGGTAGTGCGGGCCGGCCTTGTTGTTGTCGCAGGCGAGCACGTGGACGTGGCTGCCGTACTCCCTGTTCGGGGCGAGACCCGAGACGTGCAGCGTCACGATGGTCTTTCCCGCGTCTCCGGACGAGTTCGCGACGGCATGTACGCGTGCAGTGCCGCCGTCAGTGGTATTGGCCGTGCCATTGCCGTACGGGTTGGCGTACGACGTCAGCGGGCCTGCTGCCTTCGTGACCTCTGCGCCGTTGGCGCCCCAGGCTGCGCCTGGCACGAGCGCGGCGAGGATGGCAAACCCAGCGGTGAGGGTGGCGGTCTTGGTGCGCATTGCAGTCCTCCAGTCGTAATTCCTCGGGTATCGGCGGTCAGCCTGCCAAAAAGGAGGGCAGCCCGACAGCGGGGCCGTCCGCCCGGTTCCCGGCAATCATCCGAACGTTCCTAGGGCGGTTTCCCGCACCGTCGCTAGAGTTCGCGGCATGCCGCTGCGCTTCGTTCTCGCCGACGACAACTACCTCGTCCGCGAAGGCACAGCTGCCCTGCTGGCGGGTATTCCGGAGTTCGAACTCGTCGCAACCGCGGCCAGCGAGTCGGAGCTGCTGGCGATCGTCGATGAGCACATCCCCGACGTGGTTGTCGCCGACATCCGGATGCCACCGACATTTACGACCGAAGGGATCAAAGCGGCGCGGGTCATCCGTGAGCGGCATCCCCGCATCGGCGTACTGGTGCTGTCCAGCTAT
>JBDSAK010000202.1:0-3373 GCA_039922195.1 Mycobacteriales bacterium | reverse complement strand
GGAGGTCGTCAGCACCTTCACGACCAAGCACCCGTGCTGCAAGCCGCGCGTCACCAACATCCACCGCATCGCCGAGATCGTCGACGGCGCCCTCGTCCTGCCCGGCGAGACCTTCAGCCTGAACGAGCACGTGGGTCCGCGCGACCGAGCCCGCGGCTTCGTCGAGGCCCCGATGATCGAACGGGGCAGCCTGGTCGATGCGGTTGGCGGCGGCGTCAGCCAGTTCGCCACGACGATGTTCAACGCCGTCTTCTTCGCCGGCCTCAAAGACATCGAGCACAAGCCGCACAGCTTCTACATCAGTCGCTATCCGGCCGGTCGCGAAGCGACGGTGTCGAGTCCGCAGCCGGATCTGAAATGGCAGAACGACCACCCGACCGGCATCCTCGTCAAGACGTCGTACACCGGCACCACGATCACGGTGACGTTCTACGGCACCAAGCAGTACGACGAGATCCGCTCGTTGAGTGGTGTGCGCACGCGTCCGACCAAACCGAAGACCGTCTACTTGGGCCCCTCCACGCCGGAGAAGAAGTGCAACGGGGTGGATGTCGGACAAGACGGATTCGACATCGTCGTTTACCGCGAGTTCTGGAAGGGCGGAGCGCAGGTCAAGCCGCGCGAGCGCTTCTACACGCGCTACCTGCCGGAAAACGTCATGATCTGCACCGTTGATCCGGCGACGCTCCCGCCGCCCGTCGTTCCTCCGGTCACGCCCCCACCGACGCCGCCTCCGGCGACTCCACCGCCGCCGAATCCGTCCGCCACTCCGAGCCCCGCACCGACCGGCTGACGCAGCGTGCGTTCGTAGCCGTCGTTCCGCCGGTGCCAGTGCTCGCACCGCTCGCGGATCAATGGTCGGTGCTCCGGGCGGCGTACCCGGGCTACTCGTGGATCCCGCCGGCGCGCTGGCACGTGACGCTCGCCTTCCTCGGTGAGGTCGCCTCCGGTCAGCGGCACCGACTCGCCGAGCGACTGCTCCCGATCGCGTCCGCAACCTCGCCGTTCTCCGCGCGGCTCTCGGGGACGGGGGCGTTCCCGTCGGCTGCGCATGCTCGCGTGCTGTGGGTCGGCGTCGAATCCACGCAGCTCGGTGCGCTGGCCGCGGCCGTGCGCGAGGCCGCGCGAGACGCGCGAATCGCCTTGGATACCAAGGCATTCACGGCGCACATCACCATGGCGCGCTCGCGTCGCGACGTTGCGCCGAGCGACGTTCCGCACCTGTTGCGCAAGCTGTTGGTCGCGGATGGCGCCGCGTGGCAGGTGTCGCGGCTGGTGTTGACGGAAAGCTCCGGCGGAGTCCGGCCGGAGTACGCCGAACTCGCCGCCTGGCCGCTCACCGGCCCCATCGGCGAACCCGAGCTGTGATGCACCGTTGCTAGCGCCGGGGACAGGCGGGTAGTTCGGTCACCAGGCGTAGTCCTCCGGCGAGGGCTGGTAGCCGGGGAAGATCTCGTCGAGACGCGCGAGGGCCTTCTCGTCGAGAGTGAATTCCAGTGCCCGCAGCGATCCGTCGAGCTGCTCGATCGTGCGCGGGCCGATGATCGGCGCAGTGACGCCGGGCTGGGACAGCAGCCAGGCGATGCCTACATCCGCCGGCTGCTCGCCGAGCTCGTCGCAGAATTCCTCGTAGAGCGTGATGGCTTCGCGGTTGTCCTCCAGCGCTTCCAGGGCCCGGCCTTCGTGCCGGCGCTTACCGTCGCGCTCCTTGCGGAGTACGCCGCCGAGCAAGCCGCCGTGCAGCGGACTCCACGGGACGATCCCGAGGCCGTAGTCGACGCAGGCCGGGACGACTTCGCGTTCGATGTCGCGCGTCAGCAGGTTGTAGATCGACTGTTCGCTGATGAGGCCGACGCCACCGCGCGCGCGGGCGCGTTCTTGTGCCTGGGCAATGTGCCATCCGGCGAAGTTGCTACTGCCGGCGTACAGGATCTTGCCCTGCATGCGCAGCACGTCCATCGCCTCCCAGATCTCCTCCCACGGCGTGTTCCGGTCGACGTGGTGCATTTGGTAGAGGTCGATGTAGTCGGTCTGCAGCCGCTGCAGCGACGCGTCACATGCGCGGCGGATATTGCGCGCCGACAGGAACGTGTCGTTGGGCCAGTCGCTCATCGAGCCGTAGAGCTTGGTTGCGAGGACTACCTTCTCGCGGCGCTCGCCGCCCTGGGCGAACCAGTTGCCGATGATCTGCTCGGTCCAGCCCTCGCCCTTCTTCCAGCCGTAGACGTTGGCGGTGTCGAAGAAGTTGATGCCGTGCTCGAGGGCGCGGTCCATCAGGGCGTGGGAGTCGGGTTCGGTGGTCTGCGGTCCGAAGTTCATCGTGCCGAGGCAGAGCTTGCTGACGGAGAGGCCGCTGCGGCCCAGCTGCGTGTATTCCATGCGCCGACGTTACCTGCGTAGTCGCGGTTGTCGCGCGTCGACTTCCGCGGAGGTCGCGGCTAGTCGGGCGCGGGCCGACCCGGTAAACGTCGTCTCTCGAAAGCCCAGAGAATGACAGCCATGAGCGTCATCACGACGGCGAAGACGACCACGACGCTCTTCGTTACCGGCCACGCCCGCACCGCTTCGAGGAAACCGGGGACGTGGGTCGGCCCAGCGAACGCGTCTGCCGCTGGCAACACGCACACCGAGTCCTGCTCCGGCGGGAAGGTTGTCGCCGCTGCTCGCCTCGTGCTGACTGACGACGAGCCGCTCGCCCCATGCGATAGCGCACTTGTGGTCGCCCAGTTCGCGGCGCGGACCGGATCGCCCACTTCATGTCCGGACGACAGGTCGAACCGCCGGATCACCGAGCCGAAGCCATTGAGTGTTTGCCACCCGTGGTCCCAGGAGGCGAGTGCGATCATACGGCCGTCCGGCGAGACCGCAGGGCTCCAGCCGCCGTCCGACGCCGCGATATCGGGCGCCAGCTTGATCGACCTTTGGACCTTCCCGTGGATGTCCGAGATGTCGAGCTGCATCGGCAGCACGCGGTCTCCTTGCCGGGGTAATGACGTCGGCTTCGTCACCTGACCCGGCGAGCTCCGGCGGTACACCGCCGAGCGATTCCGCCGGCTTGCGCTTGCGCCAGCCGTCGACTGCGCAGGTGTAGAGCACTCGTCGTACATAGGGCTCGGGTCACCGCCGCTGGCAATCGTCGACCAGCGCGACGCGACCCGGGTCAACGCCTCCTGGAGGAGGTCCTCGGCGTGATGGCGGTCACCACTTAGCAGGTAGGCAGTGCGCGCCAAAGCGGGCGACCTGGCCGCGACAAACGCGCGAAAGCCGTCCTCGTCCCTGTTCACGCCACCCCCTCACCTGTGTACACGGGGAAAGGGGCTGCCGCGGGTGGAACCAAGGAAGGATCTTGCCGGGCTAGGAGAGCGCGGACACC
>JBDSAK010000201.1:0-2774 GCA_039922195.1 Mycobacteriales bacterium | reverse complement strand
GGCCGTGCCAGGAGGTCGTCAAGACCGGCGATCAGGTCGACCTGTTCGAATGGCCGGCGCTGACGACGTGGCCGGACGACGGCGGCGCGTTCATGAATCTCGGTTTGACGCACACCAAGCACCCGGTCGACGGCACGCGCAACGTCGGGATGTACCGGCTGCAGCGGCACTCCCGCAACACCGTCGGGATGCATTGGCAGATCCACAAGGATTCGACGGCGCATCACGCCGTCGCCGAACGCATGGGGCAGCGGCTGCCCGTCGCCATCGCATTCGGTTGTGATCCCGCGGTGACGTACGCCGCCAGCGCGCCCTTGCCTGGTATCGATGAATACCTACTCGCCGGATTCCTGCGGCGCGACAGGGTCGAACTCGTGGACTGCAAGTCGGTGCCGCTGCAGGTGCCGGCCAATGCGGAGATCGTGTTCGAAGGTTGGCTCGAGCCGGGGGAGCGCGCACCCGAAGGGCCCTTCGGCGACCACACCGGTTACTACACGCCAGTCGAACCGTTCCCGGTGCTGCACGTCGAGACGGTGACACATCGGAAGAATCCGCTCTACCAGACGATCATCGTCGGCCGACCGCCGCAGGAGGACGGCCCGCTGGGCAAGGCGACCGAGCGCATCTTCCTGCCGCTGATCAAGATGACCCTGCCGGAGATCGTCGACTACGACCTGCCGGTCGAGGGCGTGTTTCACAACTGCGCGATCGTCTCGATCGACAAGCGGTATCCGAAGCAGGCGCACAAGGTGATGAACGCGATCTGGGGCACAGGGCTGCTGTCGCTGACCAAACTCATCGTCGTGGTCGACGCCGATTGCAACGTGCACGACTACAGCGAGGTCGCCTGGCGGGCGTTCGGCAACGTCGACTACGCACACGACCTGCTGACCTCGATCGGTCCGGTCGACCACCTGGACCACTCGGCGTACCAGCAGTTCTGGGGCGGCAAGGCCGGTATCGACGCGACCCGCAAACTGGCGACCGAAGGCCACACCCGCGGCTGGCCGAGTGAGCTGGTCATGTCGCGGGAGATCGTCGAGCGGGTCGACAAGCGCTGGAAGGAACTCGGCCTGTGACTGCCGCGACGACTGTCGCCGAGCCGGTCGCACACCGGGGCAGCGTCAGAGGCTTTTTGCGGCTGGTCATGATCGAGCACTCGGTGTTCGCCCTGCCCTTCGCGTACGTCGCGGCGCTGACCGCCATGTGGCAGCGTGACGAACGCGTCGACTGGCGCGATCTGTTGCTGATCACGATCGCGATGGTCGGCGCGCGGACTTTCGCGATGGCAGCCAACCGGGTGATCGATCGCGAGCTCGACGCGCGCAATCCACGCACGGCGAAGCGCGAGTTGGTGACCGGTGCACTCTCGGTGCGGACGGCGTACGCCGGCATGGCGGTGTCATTGGTTGTGTTCTTCGCGGCGGCCGCCGCGCTCGCACCGCTGTGTCTTGCCCTCGCCCCGCTCGCCGTCGTACCGCTGGTTGTTTATCCCTATGGCAAGAGATTCACCTGGGGCTGTCACTTCATCCTCGGACTGGCGCAGATGATCGCGCCCATCGGCGCGTGGATCGGCGTGACTGGACACTGGTCCTGGACTCCGGTGCTGATCGGAGCCGGTATGGGGCTGTGGATCGCCGGTTTCGACATCATCTACGCCTGTCAGGACTTCGAGCACGATCGCGCGGACGGCGTCTACTCGATCCCCGCCCGGTTCGGGATCCCTGCTGCCCTAGGCGTTTCCGCGGTAACGCATGTCGTCACCGTCGCGCTCTTCGTCTGGTTCGGTGTGGCAGCCGGGCTCGGCGCCCTGTGGTACGTCGGCGTCGCCCTCGCCGCCGCTGCACTCGTCTACGAACACCTCATCGTCCGGCCGTCGGACCTGTCGCGCGTCAACCGGGCCTTCTTCACCGTCAACGGATTCATCGGCATCGGCCTGTTCGCCTTCGCCGTGACGGAGTTGGCGCGTCAGGGCTTGCGCCCGTGGTAGTTGATCTGTGGCGCGGATGATCTTGGACCGAGCGTTCCCTGTCTCCAGATCTCGCCACAGATCGTTCGCGCGCCGTCGTGGCGTCCTCGCAGGCGCGCTAGCGTTGCCGGGTGACTACCTCTGCGTGCGCCAGGTATCCCGGATGACCGACAAGCTGCCGGTGCGGATGCTGCACGACCGCGTTCTCGTCTCTCTAGACGATGACGAGGGTGAGCGCAGTTCGAAGGGCGGCATTCTTATTCCGGCGACGGCGCAACTCGGCAAGCGGCTGGCCTGGGCGAAGGTCGTCGCTGCCGGAAACCACGTGCGCCAGGTACAGATCGGCGACCGGGTGATGTACGACCCCGAGGACCGTGCCGAGGTAGAGATGCACGGCGCGCTCTACGCGTTGCTGCGCGAACGCGACCTGCACGCCGTCGCATCCGAACGCCTCGAAGACGCGGGCACCGGTCTCTACCTATGAAAACGATCAAGCGTGACACCACGGCCGATTCCGTCCGCGCTGCTCGTGTCACACCGGACCATTCGGGCGCGAGGACGCGATGATGATGAGCGACCGGGTGCCGTACGTCGTCGGCGTATCAGGAGCGAGCGGCACGCCGTACGCCGCCGCGGTAATCAGAGCACTGCTCGACGCCGGCGAGGCAGTTGACCTCATCGTCAGCCGGGCCGCGCGGCTGACGATCCTGGACGAGACCGGGATCGGCTGGCGGGACGCGTACTGGCGCGACGACCTGCAGAAGTGGCTAGGCGTCGATGTCGACCGGGTACAGCACTGGTCGCC
>JBDSAK010000200.1:0-4468 GCA_039922195.1 Mycobacteriales bacterium | reverse complement strand
CTCCTGGACGATCTCGTCCATGTCGTTCACGTAGCCGGCTCCTTCGGTTTCCGAGGGGGTAGTTGCCCCTTCGCGGTCCATCGGCGCCTGAGCGCGAAACCTTAGGAGTCGGGACTAGATCCGGACCGGATTCTTCACCCGATCGGAGCAGCACCCGCGCCGGAGCTATCTGCATTCACCCGCTTGGCCGCTCACGGGTACGCAGTCGCTTCCGATAGGCGAGCAGACCAGCGAAAGGGAGTGCCGCGATGGAAGAGCTTGCCGCACTTCTCGGGCGGGAACGCCTCCTGCTCGAACGCCTCCTGTACAAGCTCGTCGAGCTGCGCGCTCTGCTCGCCGCGGGAGAGGTCCGTTTTCTGCCGTGGGCCGCAGGTGAGGTCGATCACGCGGTGGCCCATCTGCGCGAGGCGGAGCTGCATCGCGCTCTGATGGTCAACCGGATCGCCACCGACGCGGGCATCGACGACGCCAAGGTCTCGCTGCACATGCTTGCCCTCACCAGCCCGGAGCCATTCGCGGCCATCTTCGCCGGTCAGCGCCGCACGTTCCGGGCGCTGACCGCCGAAGTCCGCGAATGTGTGGCCGCCTGCTCCGCCGCCGCAGGCGACGGCGCGCACCTGGTGGACGAAACCCTGCGGCGCGTTGTCCTCGACGACAAGTCCGCGATGGTGACCACCTAGTGACGGGCGCTACGCGTCGTACGCCGATGCACCTGGTGTCATCGCAGGATCGCACGGCGGACGATGGGGCACCCGCGCCCGACGACGCGATGACCGCACTGCTGCAGGCGCAGCAGGGCTACCGTGCTGCGGTCGACGCCGCCGACGGTGTATCACTTCCGTCGTTGACAGACTTCGTCGACTGACGGCTAGGCGACGGAGCGGACGCGACGCAACGGGCTCACCTGCGTCTCGACGGGCACGAAACACTCACGCTGCAATCGCTGCTGCGGAGTCGAGGCCGTCGCGATCGCTTCGGCGTACTCGTCGCGACGTCGTTCCGTCCGGTGTGACACCTCGTGATGTCCGGTGCGGCCGGTGGGAATCTCATACTGCGCCTCGATGCCGTGGCGCAGCATCGCCAGCGCTTCGGTGCGCAGTTGGGAGACCCGCGATTCGGTCACGCCGAGCACTTCGGCCAGGTCGGCGGAGCTCTGACCGTCGATGAAGTATCCGGTCACGACGACTCGCAGGCGTTCAGGCAGCAGGCGCAGTGCGTCGCTCAGGTAGGAGAGCAGCTCACGGGACTCGAGGCTTTCGCACACGTCCGCGTCATTGCTGCTGACGACGGAGCCGATGCACAACGTGTCGCCGTCGTCGTCCATGCCGGCCGGCGCGTCGAGGCTCAGCACGAGCGCCCGGTGCACCCGGCCAGTCAGCTCGCCGAGTTCGGCCCGAGTCATGCCGAGACGTTCGGCGGTCTCGCCCTCAGTCGGCGTCCGAAGGAGTTCGACGGTGAGTGCTGCGCGGGCCTCTTCCAGCTGCCTGGACGCGGCACGCAGCGAACGCGGCGCGAAGTCGAGCGAACGCACCGAGTCGAGGATTGCGCCGCGGATCCGGACCACCGCCCAGCGGTCAAAGGGAACGCCACGCGCCGGGTCGAAGCGCTGCGCGGCCTCGACCAGTCCGAGAGTCGCCGCCTGGGCGAGCTCGTCGCGATCGGCATGCCGCGGGAAATGCATGGCGATCTGGTACAGCACGTGCGTGGCCAGCGAGAGGTGCGCTTCGACGAGCGCCCCGCGCTCCTCCTGCGTGAGCGGTGACAACGCGGGCGCCTCGGTCGGAGCTGCCACCCGCGCAGCGGCCTCTCGGGGCGCGGCGGTGCGCGGCGCGGCAGTGCGCGGCGCCCCGGTGCGGGGCGCGGCTCGGCGGGCAACCGTCAGGACGGGGCTCATGCGGCTGAATGCCGGCGCTGGGACTGACCGGTCTTGGCGGAGTGGCTGACCAACTCGGCGAAGGCTTCAGCGCCTGAGCGGGCGATCCACACTTCCTCACGATGGACCGCGACGTCGCGCGGCGCGGTGATACCGAGCCTGATCTGATCGCCGCGTACTTCGAGGACCGTGACGACGATGTCGTCACCGATCACGATGCTCTGGTTGGACTTGCGCGTGAGAACGAGCATGTCGTACCTCCAGGCCGTCCGGGTGGCTTCGGGGCACGTGAGCCAGGACCGGTACGAGCGTCGCGGGGAGCGCAGGCCCTCCGTGGCGTCGCGTTCTAGGTGTCGGCGTGTGACCCGGATCACTCGAGGGCAAACGGAGGCCATTTTTCGGAGTGGCCTGGTAACCATTCGGCGCAGCGCGAATCAGCGGCGCCAGTGCAGGATTAGCGCGTCGATCGTCGGCAATGTCCGATTACTAGTCCGAATGGCCTAGTCGCACGGCGTCCCGCTTGGTCCGAGTGCGGCAGATGACTAGTCAGTGCGGCGCGCCCGAGAGCGCGGTCAACGTCGGACTGACCAGTCAACGCTGCGTCACGTCCGCGACGGTTCGTGCGCGGACGCCCTCGGCGAGCTCGCGCGCAAATGCTTCGACTGCGCGAATCCCCGCGTCGGGGGTTGCCGCGTCGAGTAGGCAGCGGACGAACGCGGAGCCGACGATGACGCCGTCGGCGAACTGCGCGATCTCGGCGGCCTGCGCACCGGACGACACACCCAGGCCTACGGCGACCCTCTTGTCGGTGACCGCTCGCAGCCTCGCGACGAGTTCCGCGGCGCGGCTGCTGACCGCGGCCCGCTCTCCGGTGACACCCATGGTCGACGCGGCGTAGATGAACCCGCCGGCTGCCTCGGCGACGAGGCGCAGGCGCGCCTCGGTCGATGAGGGAGCCGCCAGGAAAACGGTATCGAGCCCGGCAGCGGAGCCGGCCGAGAGCCAGTCGCCCGCTTCCTCCGGGGTGAGGTCGGGCGCGATCACGCCGGAGCCGCCCGCGGCTGCCACATCGTCGGCGAAGCGGGCGACGCCGTACCGCTCGATCGGGTTCCAGTACGTCATCACCAGCGTCGCTGTGCCCCCGGCCGCGATGCGCCGCACCGTCTCCAGTACATCGGCCGTCGTCGTACCGGTGCGCAGCGCCTGGTCGACCGCGGACTGGATGACGGGACCGTCGATCAGCGGGTCGGAGTAGGGCAGACCGAGCTCGACGATGTCGACGCCGCCGCGGATCATCGCTTCGATAGCAGCAATGGCCCCTTCGACGGAGGGGAAGCCGGCCGGCAGGTAGCCGATCAGCGCGGCGCGGTTGTCAGCACGGGCGGCGTCGAACGCGGCAGCGATGGCCGTCACGAGCCGGCACCTGCCACGTGGAACCACCTGGCCGCCGTCTCGACATCCTTGTCACCACGCCCGGACAGGTTGACCAGAATCGTCGCCTCCGGGCCGAGGTCCTGGCCGATCCGCAGGACGCCGGCGAGCGCGTGAGCGCTTTCGATCGCCGGGATGATGCCCTCGGTACGACACAACAGCGAGAAGGCATCCATCGCCTCGGCGTCGGTAACCGGCTGGTAGGTCGCGCGGCCGGTGTCGTGCAGCCAGGCATGTTCGGGCCCCACACCTGGGTAGTCGAGGCCGGCCGAAATCGAGTGGCTCTCGATGGTCTGCCCGTCGGCGTCCTGCAGGATGTACGACCGCGATCCGTGCAGTACGCCGGCCGCACCGCCGGTGATGGATGCGGCGTGCCGACCGGTCTCGACGCCGTCGCCGCCGGCCTCGAACCCGAACAAGCGGACGTCCGCGTCGTCGAGGAACGCGGCGAAGATACCCATCGCGTTCGACCCGCCACCGACGCAGGCAGCCACGGCATCCGGGAGCCGACCGGTGCGCTCGAGCACCTGGGCTCGCGCCTCGTCTCCGATCACCCGCTGCAGCTCGCGCACGAGGGTGGGAAACGGGTGCGGCCCGGCGACCGTGCCGATCAGATAGTGCGTGCGGTCGACGTTGGTGACCCAGTCGCGCATCGCCTCGTTCATCGCGTCCTTGAGCGTCTTACTGCCCGCAGTCACCGGAACGACTTCTGCCCCGAGGAGTTTCATCCTGGCGACGTTGAGTGCCTGCCGCCGGGTGTCGGCCTCGCCCATGTAGACGACGCACTCCAGTCCCATGAGGGCGGCAGCCGTCGCCGTAGCAACCCCGTGCTGCCCGGCGCCGGTCTCGGCGATGACGCGCGTCTTGCCCATCCGCTTGGTGAGCAGCGCCTGGCCCAGAACGTTGTTGATCTTGTGCGAGCCGGTGTGGTTGAGGTCCTCGCGCTTGAGCAGGACGCGCGCGCCGCCGGCATGCTCGGAGAATCGGCGCGCGTCGGTCAGCGGGCTCGGCCGGCCGGTGTAATCGCGAAGCAAGCCGTCGAGCTCCGCCTTGAAGTCCGGATCTGCCTGCGCGGTCGCCCACGCCTCGGTGAGTTCGTCGAGCGCGGCGACGAGCGCCTCAGGTACGAATCGGCCGCCGAACTTGCCGAAGTGGCCGGTGTCC
>JBDSAK010000199.1:0-2934 GCA_039922195.1 Mycobacteriales bacterium | reverse complement strand
CGCGACGGGCGGCGTCGCGATCTGCATCAGCGGCAAGTGCAGGCCCATGGAGAAGGCCAGTGCCGGTATCTGGACCGTGGGGGCGCTCCGGCCTCTGCCGACGCTCGTGAGGGGCCAACGCCGCAAGGTGATCGTCGTCGCCACCGCAAAGGGCGGCTCCTTCAGCATCTATCAGAAGACGGTGACCGTGCGGTAGTCGACGTGCCGCCGCGCGCGTCGCGCACCGGTCCAGGACGTACGCGTGGGCATCCTCGATGACGCCGCATTGAGGGCCGGCCCTCGACGAGGTCAGCAAGCGCGGCGGGATCGATGAGATTCTCAGCCATCAGCCAAGGTTCAAGCGGGCAAGCCGACTCTACCTTCTCGGAGAACGGGGAACTCGATGAACGCAGCCGACCCCCGCCGCTACCGCGGTGAGACGAGCGTTCACCAACCCACGGGAACAGCAGGAGACCCGAAAAGTCGTAGATGTGTCGCCCGACGTTGACGACGCTGCCGGTGAAATGTAGCTTCGAACTCTACAAATCGCTGGATCGGGTGCGGCCGGGGGATGCACGTCGCACCGATCCGCGATGAGTCGCATGCGCGTTAGGGCGACGCATGCTCATCTACAGGGGGCAGAAAACATGCGACGTATCGGGCTGGCCGGAATACTGGCAATGCTCTTCACGGCGGCCGGACTGAGCTTCGCGGCGCCCGGTGCGCTTGCGGGGAGCAGCGTCGGAAGCTTTGAGATCGAGGGCAACCTCATCGACGACAGCGGTCTAGGCGAGCCGCTTGATTGGCAGACCTTCACCTCGCCGCCGTTCAACAGGGTCGACTTCAGCGACAAGACCGGCAAGGGCGATGACATCTTCGGTCTGGGCAGCAAGGAGCTCGAGCCCGGCGGTTGGCAGTGCGTGACCGGTAGCGCGCCCGGCAAGGACGACATCAAGGACGGGTCGATCGGCTTGCGGACGATCGGCGGTAAGCAGTTCCTCTATGTGAAGTTCTTCCGCGCGGCGGTCAACGGCGACGCGCATATCGACTACGAGTTCAACAAGTCCACCGCGTCCAACCCGTCGTGCCCCGCGCTACCGGCCCGGACCAGCGGCGACGTGCTGCTGAGCTTCGACACCGAGAACGGCGGCGCCACGATCATCGTGCGCGCGTTCGAGTGGCAGGGCGATGCCTCGATCGGCACGTTCAACGAGACGCCGCTCGGGCCCAAGGGCGTCCTGTGGGACGGCGCGGTCAACATTCCCAACACGATTGCGGGGGAGACGGCCGGCAACTTCGGCGAGGCATCGCTGAACCTCACTGCCACGATCGGCGCGATCACCTGCGGCGAGTTCGGCACGGCATACATGAAGAGCCGCGCCTCGACGGCGATCAATGCGGCGCTGAAGGACCGCACGGCGCCGAAGGCCGCTCCCGGCGAGTGCGCCAAGCTCACGCTCGACAAGAGCGCCGACAAAACGACGATTTCGCCGCCCGGCACGATCACGTACACGCTGACGTACAGCAACACCAGCGACGTCGCGGCCGACGGCGTCGTCATCAAGGACTCGATTCCCGCCGGCACGGAGTTCGTGTCATGCACCGGCGGCTGCACCGTGACCGGCGGCGTGGCGACCTGGTCGATCGGGACGGTGCCTGCGCGGGCAACAGGGTCGGTGACGCTGACGGTGCGGCTGCTGAGCAGCGCCGGCTGTCAGATCTGCAACGTGGCCAGCATCGCGGGCACGGGGATCGCCGCGGTGTCCTCGCCGCAGGTCTGCGTGACCGTCGTGCCCAAGAGCGACCCGACCGGCGCGCTCTCGCACGACAGCGCGTTCGGGGCGTCGGTCAAGAGCGGTCCGCTGGCACCCATCAACCAGACGTTCGTACCGGTCTCAAGCACGCAGAGCGGCGTGGGCTCCAGCAGTCAGAGCGATGAGGTGCTCAACGTCGAGCACCCCGACAACGTGCCAGGGCCTGGGGGTCTCGGTGACGCCACGACATTCCGTGCCGACGTCCTGCGCACGGTGAGCACCAGCACGATCACCCAGAACGAGGCCATTCATGAGTCCGTCGCCGAGGCGGCCGGCGTGAACATCCTCAACGGAGTGATCACGGCCGACGCCGTCCGTGCCGTGGCGATGACGACCGCCAGCGGAACGGACTCGTCGTTCAGCTCGGCCGGCTCGACGTTCAAGAACCTGGTCATCCAGGGCGTCGCCTACAGCGACGTCAAGCCCGGCACCGTCATCGACCTCAACCCGCTGGTGTTCGGCGCGGGAAGCTACGTCAAGCTCTATGAGCGCGTGGGCTCGACGTCCGGCCCGGCCGCGGGACAACTGTCAGGCGGCACGTACGTCGCGGACCTGAAGGTGAACATGATCACCGTCCACGCGACGAGCTTTGCCGGACAGGCGGTCGACATCGTCGTGTCCAACGCCGTCGCGCACTCCGAGTTCAAGCAGACCAGGCTGTGCGTGGCCAAGGCGAACCAGTCGGTCAGCGGCGACGGCTTCATCGCCCGTGCAGCGACGGACCCGACGCTGCTGCCGATCATCGTGGGGCAGGTCAGCATCCCTGGGTCCGGCGGAACCGACGAGCAGTCGCTGAGCACGGTACGGGTGCCCGACACGGGTGCGGCGGCGGTGACCGCGTCGACGTCGTCGAGCAAGAGCACTGGGACGATCGGCGTGACGAGCAAGGCCAGCACCTACGCGCATGCGGAGGACGTCTGCGTCCTGCGCGACGCCCTCGGGGTGTGCACGGTGTCGGCGACCGTGGTGCAGTCGCAATCCAACAGTGAAGCGAAGAACGGCAGCGCCGCGTCTGACGACGCGGGGACGCAGTTGCTCGGGCTGAAGATCGCCGGTGTCGCGCAGTCGGCGAGCCCGCCGCGCAACACCACCGTCACGATCCCGGGCATCGGGTTTGTGACCTTCAACGAGCAGTTCTGCG
>JBDSAK010000198.1:0-5460 GCA_039922195.1 Mycobacteriales bacterium | reverse complement strand
GCACCCGGGTCGGCGCGCATGCGGCGGTCAACACCTCCGTCGACCTGACCCGCACGGTGGTCGGCGAGGGGGCGTCGAAGTTCGTGAACGCCGTGCTGCGCAAGGTCGACCGGCGCGGCGGCGACCTCGGCGCGCCCGACCGCGACGCCGACCCGCTGGGCTACCTGGCCATCAACTACGCGCATCCGAAGTGGATCGTCAGCGCGTTCAAGGACGCGCTGCATGGCGACATCGACCACACCGAGGCAGCGCTCGCGGCCAGTGACACGCGGCCGTCGGTGCACCTCGTGGCGCGGCCCGGGCGGATGACACCGGTCGAGCTGGTCGCTGCCTGCGCCGATGCCGGCTACGCCGCCGCACCCGGCCCGTGGTCGCCGTACTCGGTGCGCCTCGATGGCGGCGACGTGACCACGCTGCAACCGATCCGCGACGGCCGGGCCGGCGTTCAGGACGAGGGCAGTCAGCTCGCGGCGCTGGTCGCGGTGCGCGCGGCCCGCGGCGGAAGCGACCTGCTCGACCTGTGCGCCGGGCCCGGCGGCAAGGCGGCGCTGCTGGCCGGGAGCTTGCGCCACACCGCCGGCGGTCGGCTCGTCGCGGTCGAGCCGCATGCCCACCGGGCGGCGCTGGTTCGCCGTTCGCTGGCCGCAGCGACCGCGGGGGCGTCGACGCGGACCGTCGCGCTCCAAGCCGACGGGACGGTGCCCGCCTGGCCGCTGGCGACGTTCGACAGTGTCCTCGTCGACGCTCCCTGCACCGGCCTCGGCGCGCTGCGCCGCCGCCCAGAGGCGCGCTGGCGCCGCCAGCCGTCCGACGTACCCGCGCTCGCTGCGGTGCAGCGCCGCCTGCTGGCAGCGGCGATCGATGCCGCCAAGCCCGGCGGCCGGATCACGTACGTCGTGTGCTCGCCGCACCTTGCCGAGGGCCGGGTCATCGTGGCTGATGCGCTCAAGCGACGGGGGGACGTCGTCGCGATCGACGTTCGGGAGTTCCTCGACGGGGTGCCCGACCTCGGTGACGGGCCGCACGCTCAGCTTTGGCCCCACCTGCACGGGACGGATGCGATG
Organism: Mycobacteriales bacterium; assembly: GCA_039922195.1. Lineage (GTDB taxonomy): Bacteria > Actinomycetota > Actinomycetes > BP-191 > BP-191 > JBDTYE01. The sequence goes on along the minus strand of JBDSAK010000198.1, from coordinate 4,396 downwards.
TTTGTGGCAGTGCTCGAACGCGTGAGCCCCTAGACTCGCCAGCGCCGAGGTTCGAGACCGAAGGAGGCCGGCGTGCCCGCCCAGCTCGCGCCGAGCATCCTCAATGCCGATTTCGCCCATCTCGCCGACGAGATCGCCCGGGTCGCGGGCGTCGCCGACCTGATCCACATCGACGTCATGGACAACCACTTCGTTCCCAACCTGACGCTCGGCCCGGTCATCGTCGAGAGCCTGCGCAAGGCGACCGACCTGCCCTTCGACTGCCACTTGATGATCGACGACCCCGACCGCTGGGCAGCAGGCTACGCCGAGCTCGGCGCCTCTGTCGTCACCTTTCATGTCGAGGCCGCGCATGATGCCGTGCAGACCGCGCGCGGCATCCGCTCCGCCGGAGCCAGGGCGGGTCTCGCGCTCAAGCCGGATACCGCGCTTGCGCCGTACGCCGACATCCTCAGCGAGTTCGACCTGGTGCTGGTGATGACCGTAGAGCCGGGATTCGGTGGTCAGCGATTCCGCATCGACTGCCTGGACAAGGTCCGCGAAGCACGCGCACTGATGGCTGCGCGCGGCCTGTCGCTGTGGCTCGAGGTCGACGGCGGTGTGGGCCGCGACACGATCGAGGCATGCGCGGAGGCGGGAGCCGACGTGTTTGTGGTCGGCACGGCGATCTATGGCGCCGACGATCCGGCCGAGGCGGCGCGCAGCATCAAGTCGTTGGCAGTCGACGCGATGGCGCAGCGGGCGGTGCGGTCATGATTCGCGTGCTCGTCGTCGATGACGACCATGACATCGCTCGTTTCATCGAGATCAACCTGCGCCTCGAGGGCTACGACGTTGGTACCGCGTGTGACGGCGTGGACGCGCTGGCGCAGATCAGCGAGCTGCAGCCCGACCTCGTGCTGCTCGATGTGATGATGCCGAAGATCGACGGCGTACAGGTCTGCCGGCAGCTGCGCGCCGACCCCGCGACGGCCAACCTGCCGGTCATCATGTTGACCGCGAAGTCGTTGTCGGCCGACAAGGTCGTCGGGCTCACCGCGGGCGCCGACGACTACATCATCAAGCCGTTCGACACCCTCGAGCTGGTCGCGCGGGTCCGCTCGACGCTGCGACGCAACGCCGAGATGCGGTCCGTGTCACCGCTCACCGGACTGCCGGGCAACAACCGGATCGACCTCGAGATCTCCGGCCGGGTCTCGACCGAGACCCGCTTCGCGGTCTGTTACTTCGACCTCGACAACTTCAAGGCGTTCAACGACCGCTACGGCTTCCTGCGCGGCGACGACGTCATCCAGCTGGCGGCCTCCGCGCTGCGCCAGGCGGTTGCTGAGGCAGGGGAGCCCCCTCCGTTCGTGGGCCACGTCGGCGGCGACGACTTCGTCGTGGTCTGCGAACAAGAGCAGGCCGAGCCGCTGTGCCGGCGCGTCGTGCACCTCTTCGATGACGACGTCCGCAGCAAGCACGACCACAAGGACGTCACTCGTGGCTACATCGAGATCGTCGACCGGCAGGGCGTCGTACGCCGGTCGCCGCTCGTGTCGATCTCGGTCGGCATCGCCCTGAGCGGCCGCCGCAGCTATCGCGACCACCGCGAGGTCGTCGCCGTCGCGACCGAGATGAAGGCCGTCGCCAAGGCGACGCCCGGTTCGTCCATCGCGGTCGACCGGCGTGGCGACGGCCAGTCCGGCGGCCAGCTGGACGCACCCGAGATGACTTCTGTGCCCTCCGCGCGGGAGGGTGTAGACACCTGAGGAGGAGAGAGTTCACCTGATGTCAGACAACAGCTTCGACGCCCGTTCCACGCTCACTGTCGGGGACAGGGCTTACGAGATCTTCCGGATCAACGCACTGGGTGACCGCTTCCCCGTCGACACACTCCCGTTCTCGCTCAAGGTGCTTCTCGAGAATCTCCTCCGCAATGAGGACGGCATTTCCGTCCGCAAGGCTGACATCGAGGCGCTCGCCGGGTGGACTGCCGACTCGCCGGCCGCGGACGAGATCGCCTTCACGCCCGCCCGCGTCCTCATGCAGGACTTCACCGGCGTACCGGCGATCGTCGACCTGGCCGCGATGCGCGATGCGATGGTCGCCCTCGGCGGCGACCCGCAGAAGATCAACCCGCTGGTGCCGGTCGAGCTCGTCATCGACCACTCGGTCATCGCCGACTTCTCCGGCACCGCCGACTCGTTGGCGCGCAACACCGCGGTGGAGTTCGAGCGCAACGGCGAGCGTTACCAGTTCCTGCGCTGGGGCCAGCAGGCGTTCGACAACTTCGCCGTCGTACCGCCGAGCACCGGTATCGTGCACCAGGTCAATCTCGAGTACCTCGCGCGGGTCGTGTTCACCAACGCCGCCGGGCAGGCCTACCCCGACAGCCTGGTGGGCACCGACTCGCATACGACGATGATCAACGGACTCGGCGTACTCGGCTGGGGTGCCGGGGGGATCGAGGCCGAGGCGGCGATGCTCGGCCAGCCGGTCTCGATGCTGCTGCCGAAGGTCGTCGGTTTCAAGCTGTCCGGTGAGCTGCCCGAGGGCGCGACCGCAACCGACCTCGTTCTCACTGTCACGCAGCTCTTGCGCCAGCACGGCGTCGTCGGCAAGTTCGTCGAGTTCTACGGGCCTGGCCTGGCCAATGTTCCGCTCGCTAACCGCGCGACCATCGGCAACATGAGCCCGGAGTACGGCTCGACCTGCGCGATCTTCCCGATCGACTCCGAAACCCTGCGCTACCTGGAGTTTTCCGGTCGCCCCGCGGAGCAGGTCGCGCTCGTCGAGGCCTACGCCAAGGCGCAGGGCATGTGGGCGCCCGACATGGCCGAACCGTCGTTCACCGAGCGACTCGAACTCGACCTGTCGACCGTCGAGCCGTCGATCGCGGGGCCCAAGCGCCCGCAGGACCGGGTGCTGGTGCGCGAGGCCAAGCACGGCTTCCGTACGGCGCTCGACGAGTTGATCGGCGGGGCCAAGGACACGTCGGTGCTGACCGAGACCGACCGGGCATCCGCGGAGTCGTTTCCGGCTTCGGATGCACCGGCCGCCATGGCGGGGGTGGCCGCCGACGACTCCGCCGAACCCGACGCCGGTGCCGCGCTCAATGGCACCGGACAGCGGATGAGCAACCCGCAGGTCGCTCACCTGGCTGGTGGCAACACGGTCGAGGTCGACCACGGCCACGTGGTCATCGCCGCCATCACCTCGTGCACCAACACCTCCAACCCGCAGGTGATGATTGGCGCGGGCCTGCTCGCCCGCAACGCCGTCGCGCGCGGCCTGCAGACCAAGCCGTGGGTCAAGACGACCCTTGCGCCCGGGTCCAAGGTGGTTATGGACTACTACGAGGCCGCCGGTCTGGTCGAACCGCTCGCCGCGCTGCGCTTCAACCTTGTCGGCTACGGCTGTACGACCTGCATCGGCAACTCAGGGCCGTTGCTCGACGGCGTCTCCGAGGCAGTCAACAGTGGCGACCTGGCAGTGACGTCCGTGCTCTCCGGCAACCGCAACTTCGAAGGCCGCATCAACCCCGACGTACGGATGAACTACCTCGCCTCGCCGCCGCTCGTCGTCGCCTATGCACTCGCCGGGTCGATGGACGTCGACCTCATGGCTGATCCGCTCGGCACCGGCAGCGACGGCGAGCCGGTCTACCTGCGCGACATCTGGCCGACCAACGCCGAGATCGAGGAGACGATCGCATCGGCCGTCCAGTCGTCGATGTTCCGTGCGTCGTACGGCGAGGTGTTCGCCGGCGACGCGATGTGGCAGTCGCTCCCATCACCGACCGGTGACGCGTTCGACTGGCAGGCCGACTCGACGTACGTGCGCAATCCGCCGTACTTCGTCGACATGGCCGAGACGCCCGCGCCGATCAAGGCGATCACCGGGGCGCGCGTGCTCGCCGTACTCGGCGACAGTGTGACGACCGACCACATCAGTCCGGCGGGCAACATCAAGAAAGACAGCCCGGCCGGCACGTGGCTTGCGGAGCAGGGCATTGCGCCCGGCGACTTCAACTCCTACGGCTCGCGGCGCGGCAATCACGAGGTGATGATCCGCGGCACGTTCGCCAACATCCGGTTGCGCAATCAGCTCGTGCCCGGGGTCGAGGGTGCTGTCACCAGGCACCTGCCGAGCGGCGAGCAGACGAGTATCTACGAGGCCGCGCAACGCTACGCAGAGCAGGCCGTGCCCCTCATCGTGATTGCCGGAACAGAATACGGCTCCGGTTCCTCCCGAGACTGGGCCGCCAAGGGCACGCTGCTGCTCGGGGTCCGCGCAGTGCTCGCCAGCTCCTACGAACGCATCCACCGGTCCAACCTCATCGGGATGGGCGTCCTGCCCTTGCAGTTCGTGGCCGGTGATAGCGCGCAGTCGCTCGGACTCACTGGCGAGGAGA
>JBDSAK010000197.1:0-6717 GCA_039922195.1 Mycobacteriales bacterium | reverse complement strand
GCGCCCAGAAGTCGCACAGCGCGTGCGGGTCAGCGGCGTCGATAGTTACCTGGAACTTCATTCCCATCGTGACCTCCGTTGGTCTGGCGAGAGTGTGCCACGCCTAGCCGCACGCTACCTGCGACGGCCGACAAGATCGCTCGGACGGTTCGTGCGCGTCTTGTGCGGAGGGTGTCAAGGCCGTTCCGCGGCGGTGCTGGCCGCCCTAGCGTGAACGCATGCCGTTCACCGCGAGTCACGTCGCCGCCGTCCTTCCGCTGACGCGGACTCCGCTGATGGCATCTTCTACTCGCACCCGCGCTGGTGGCCCCCCTGCCCGGCGACGTACAGCAGGCAATTGCTACGACGACCCAGCCCGGCTTGCGGCAGCCGGTCAACGGGATTCGCAAGTGGGCGCTGTTGTACGGCGCGCTGGTTGTCGGCGCGATGACGCGTGTCGTTTGGGACGCGTTCACGCACGGCGGCCGTTGGGGCGTCGAACTCATGCCTTGGCTCGGCATTCACGGCCCGTCGCCGGGCACGAGTACGCGCAGCACGCGAGCTCACTCGTGGGCGCGGTCGTCCGCGGGTGGTGGTGCTACCGATGGCTGCGTCGCAACGGGGTCCACGTCGCAGCGTTGAGGTTTAGCCGAGGTGCGCAGTGGGCCTGCGCGGCCGTCGTACTCGCAGCATTCGTGAGCGCAACCGTTCGACGCACGTTACGGCCAGCGTTGAGGCATGACTGAAGAACAGCTTGAGAACGGGCGCCCTGACCCGCCGCTGGCCGGCACCGAGATCGAGACGCTGCTCGGGTTCCTGGCCTATCAGCGTGCAACGTTCGCCTGGAAATGTTCGGGGCTGGACGACGCACAGCTGCGCGCCAGGCTGCACCCGACGGCGATGACGCTTGGGGGGCTGCTCATGCACCTAGCTCGAGTGGAGGACAACTGGTTCAGCGCGGTCGTCGCCGAAGCGCCTAATCCGGAGCCGTGGGCCAGCATGCCCTGGGCCGCCGAATGGAACAGCGCCGGCGCGCACACCGGCGACGAGTTGCGCCAGATGTGGATGCATCGAGTCGAAGCCTCGAGTCGCGTCGTCGCTGCACAACTCGAAGCCGGCGAGTCCGCGCTCGACACAACGCATCTCGCCTGGGGCGGCGAAGGGCAACCGTCGCTGCGGTGGGTTCTCGTGCACATGATCGAGGAGTACGCGCGCCACAACGGCCACGCCGACTTCCTCCGCGAGTCGATCGACGGCGAAACCGGCGAATAGTTTCACCGCTTCCGAAGTGGGCGTCTGGCGAGGAGCTATCAAGCGGTCAGGAATGAAGAAGCACCAGCCTTCGCGCCGGATCTAGTGTCACGTCGAGCGAACCAATGGCCGAAAGCGCGATCGTAGGAGGAAGAGAAGCCCGCGAAGACTTCCACGAATGCCAACGTCACCGCCGAGGAACCTGCCGCGATGAAGGAACGTGCAGCGGAACTTCGCGCCGAGGGCCGGAAAGGCGCCAAGAAAGCTGACGGCTTGCAGGCGATCCTCGACCGGATCGCGGACATGCCGCCGGGGGACCGCGCCCTCGCCGAGCGAGTTCACGCGACGGTTACCGCACTCGCGCCGGACTTGTCGCCCAAGAACTGGTACGGAATGCCCGCATACGCGAACGATGCCAGCAACGTCGTCGCCTTCTTCCAGGACGCGGACAAGTTCAAGAGCAGGTACTTAACTTTCGGCGTCAGCGACGATGCGACCGTCGACGACGCTGACACGTGGCCAGCGTCGTATGCCATCAAGGAGTGGACCCCCGCGGTGGAGAAGAAAGTGACCGCGCTGGTGAGGGCCGCCACATCGAAGGCCTGATCCGACACGGGGATTCGAGACGCCTCATCAGGCTCTCATCGTCGGCTGTGCACTCTGCTCGGGTCGCTCGCGCCCGTGAGCGGCAGAGCTGAAGGAGCAGGCCATGATGACTCGAATCCCGACGCCACGAACGCGGTCGATCGCCCTGGTGGCAATCACGTGCGCCTTGGTCGGTGGTGGGACTCAGATCGCGTGGGCGCGGAGCTCCATGGTGACGGAGGGGACGCCCACGTTCTCCCGTCCGGGCAGGATCGACAACAGATACCTGCCGCTGACGAAGTTCTCGCGCTGCGAACTGAGCGGCATCAACGACGAGGGTGTCCGGGAGCGCTCGGTGAAGACGTTGCTCAAGACCACGAAAACGTTCGTCGTCGACGGCAAACGGGTCGAGGCCGTCACCATCCAAGACGACGCCTTCGACGACGGGAAGCTGGTCGAGACGACCCTGGACTACTACGGCCAATCCGACGACGGGACGGTCTACTACTTCGGTGAGCAGGTGAAGAACATCAAGAGCGGCAAGGTCATCAATACCAAAGGCACCTGGCTGTACGGCAAGGACACGGACCGTCTCGGCGTCGCGATGCCGGCCATCCCGGTTCTCGGATCGCAGTGGCACTTCGAGGACGTTCCGGGCTTGACCACCGAGTCCAATCGGGTCGAAGAGGTCGGGCTCCGCACCAAGGTCGGCGGCAAAATCGTCAATGACGTCATCCGCGTGCAGGAGTTCATCCAGCCGGAAGGCGTCGTCGAGTACAAGCTGTACGCCGCCGGGATCGGTACCGTCGCGGAGTACCCGCCGGGCGGCCGCGTCTTCTACGTCAGCTGCCGCTGAGCAAGCGTCGTACCGAGGTCTGAGCAGGGAGCAATGCGGATTCTGGTGGTGGAGGACGAGCCCAAGTTGGCCGGGATCATCCGGCGCGGGCTCGAAGCTCATGGGCTGAGCGCAGATGTCGCACTCACCGGGGAGGATGCGGTGTGCAGCGCGGGTGCCACCGAGTACGCCGCGATCGTCCTCGATGTGATGCTCCCGGACATCGACGGTTTCGAAGTCTGCCGACAACTGCGTGCGGCCGGCATCGGCACCCCAGTGCTGATGCTGACCGCGCGCACGGCTGTCGTCGACCGGGTTACGGGCCTCGACAGTGGTGCCGACGACTACCTTGCGAAGCCCTTCGCACTGGACGAATTGCTCGCGCGATTACGCGCCCTAGCCCGGCGCGCGGTTGGCAAGACATCGCCTGTGCTGTCGGTCGGCGACCTGCGCTTGGACCCCGCCTCCAGGCAGGTCTCCCGTAGGGATGTCGTGATCGATCTCACCGCGAAGGAGTTCGCGATCCTCGAAGCCCTGATGCTTCGCGCGGGCGCTGTGCTGTCCCGCTTCGCGCTGCTCGAAGCGGCCTGGGACGAGGAGTACGAGAACCGATCGAACGTCGTCGACGTCTACATCGGCTACCTCAGAGACAAGATCGACCGGCCATTCGGTACGGCGACGATCGAGACCGTGCGAGGCGCCGGCTACCGCCTCCGCGATCCGGCGCAACCATGAGCCGGCTGCCGATCAGGTGGAAGGTCACGGCGGCTTTCGCGTTGTCCCTACTCGTCGTACTGGCCTCACTCGGCGCGTTCATCTATGTGCGTTTCGACGGCGAGCTCAGCCGCTCGTTGGATCGCGGCCTGCAAGTTCGCGCGGGCGAGGTCGGCACGCTGGTCGCGAAGTCGCAGCTTGACGGCCTCCCGGTCGCGGCGTCGGCGTTCGATGCGGAAGAACATGTCGTTCAGGTGCTCGGACTGGATGGGACGGTTCTTGCTGGTACGACGCCGAACGGGGTTGCCTTGCTCAACGGCGGCCAGCTTGACCGCGCGCAGGGGGCGCAAGTATTTGTGGACCGTCCTGGTGATGCGGCCATCGATGAGCACCTGCGTCTGCTCGCAGCTCCCGTGCGCCGCGCCGACGAGATGCTGATCGTCGTCGTCGGCTCGTCACTGGAGGACAAGGGCGAGGCGCTCGGATCGCTGTTGATCCTGTCGCTCATCGGGTTGGGTAGCGCGCTCGCGTTGACGAGCATCGCCGGGTACGTCGTCGCCGGCATCGCGCTCCGTCCGGTGGAGGCCATGCGCGTCCGCGCCGCGGGGATCACTGATCAGCCCGACGTACGGCTGCCGGTGCCACCGGTGGACGACGAGCTGGGTCGCCTCGGGCGCACACTCAACGCGATGCTCGAGCGGCTCGACACGGCTCAGCAATCGGAGCGGGCGATGCTGGCCAGGGATCGCCGGTTCGTCGAAGACGCGAGCCACGAACTGCGCACCCCGCTCACGGTGCTGAAGAGTGAACTCGAGGTCGCGCTCATCGGCGAACGTCCCGTCGGTGAACTGCGAGCCGCGGTGCTCTCTGCCCTCGAAGAGACCGACCGGCTGGTCGGGTTGGGCGACGACCTGCTGCTGCTGGCGCAATCGGATCAGCAGGAGCTCCACCTGCACCGCGAGCGGTGTGACGTCGCGGATCTGCTGGCCACCGTGGCAGCGCGGTCCGAACGTCAACCCGCGGCTCGCGGCCGCGAGATCCGCGTCGTCGCGGCGGCCGGCACCGAGCTCTCGGCTGACCGGGCCCGCCTGGAGCAGGCGTTGCACAACCTCGTCGACAACGCGCTTCGCCACGGCGCGGGCGAGATAGAACTCACGGCGCTGCGGTACGTCGACCACGTCGACATCGGCGTACGTGACCACGGCGCCGGTTTCGCGCCCGGCTTTGCCGACCGCGCGTTCGAGCGGTTCAGCCGTGCCGACGCCGGGCGGACCGGTGGCGGAACCGGCCTGGGGCTGTCGATAGTCCAGGCCGTCGCGCATGCGCACGGAGCGTCTGTTGTGCTGTCGTCCGCCTCGCCGGGCGCGCTCGTCACGATCAGGTTTCCTGCGCCCTGAATCTCATCGCGCTCTCATGCCCGGTGGCTAACGTCGTTTGGGTAGGCCCATACCGGAGCCCGCAGACGAGGAGAACGCCATGAAGCTCACTCGAACGGTCAAGGTCGGGATTGCCGGCGTGGTAACTGTTGCGGCTCTCGTTGCGGGCGGTGCGGCCTACGCGCTAGGAGATGACGACGGCGACGTGGTCGCGACGGGACCCGACGGGGACCGCGCCCGCGCGGCTGCCCTGGCGTTGCTTCCGGGCGGCATCGCCAACTCGGTCGAGCGCGACAACGAGGCCGGTGCGACCTGGGAGGTCGAGGTGACCCGCGCCGACGGCAAGACCGTTGACGTGCGTCTCGACGCGGCGTACCAAGTGGTCGTCATCGAGGGCGACACCGAGAACGAAAAGGATGAGAAGGGAGAGAACTAGCCGTCAGCCACGCTGCGGCGCCCCGACGCCATGAGCGCCTCCAAACGCAGCGGAAGTCCGCTCTCTGCCGGCATCAGGGCGATCCGCTCGCGCGACTCGCGGCGCAGCCGTTCCAGCCGGTCCTGGGGGAGTTGCTCGAGAACGCCGCGCAAGCTGTAGGACCACTTCCAGGCCCACCACTCGTCCGCGTCAGCTAACCGCACCTCGTGGTGTTCGGTCGCGGTCGTTACCGACTCGAAGCCTGCGGTGCGTAGCAGCGCGTCGAGTTCGCCCTGCGTGTTGAACGGACGCCGGACGGCTCTGCGCTGCACGTCGACGTCGCTGAGCAGGTCGTCCTCCCACGACCATCGCGCATCCTCGGCACCCCACGTCGACACCGCGAGCGTTCCGCCTGGGGCGAGGACGCGGCGGAATCCGGCGAGCGCCTTCTCGGCATCCGGGAGAAAGAAGATGCCGAAACCGCACAGCACCACGGTGAATGATCGACCAGGGAAGATGTCGAGCTGTTCGGCGTCCATCACGGACAAGTGCGCAACGACCGCAGCTGCGTCGATGCGCTCCTGAGCAAGCCGGACCATCTCCGGGGACAGGTCCACCCCGACGACCCGGCCGGACGGGCCCACTCGGGCGGCCGCTGGGATGACGACGGCGCCCCGGCCGCAGCCGACGTCGAGCACGGAGTCTCCTGGCCGGACACCGGCGAACTCGACGAGCCGCTCGCCGAAGTGGTCGTGGTAGGCACCGGCCATCTCGTCGTACGTCGAGGCGGCCCGGTCGAACACACCGGCGAGCCAGGACTTGGCATCGTGCCGTTCGTCCTCGGCTGGCTGCACGGCTCTATCTTGCGCGCTCTGCCGGCCGCCGGCGACCGGCTCGTTCGACGGCCGGAGACAGCCGAGTGAGCCGCCCTCGGCTAGGCGGTGGGCGCGTCGAACTCGGCCTCGTGTACGGGGGCGTCGGCTAGCTCGTCTTCGAGAGCCTGTCGGTACGCCACACAACCTCGCAGGAACTGGGGCCAAGGCGGAACAGCGACGGCGGCGTCGAGGCGTTCGGGGAGCAGGCCCCACAGTTCTGGCTGGTGCCAGCAGAGCTCCTGACCGGTGCTGTCGCGATGTCGCCGGATACCAGCCCGAAGTCGCTCGACTTCGAGCACCAAGTGCTCTCGGCTCAGCCCCTGCAGATCCTCATCCATGCCCCCATCATTGCGATCATCCGCCGGCCTGGCCACGACACGGGACTCAGATGCCAGCTTCGCGCGCCCGCTCACTCGCTGCTGATCGGCTGCCTACGTGCAGTTTCATCAGAATGTTGGAGACATGGTTGCGCACCGTCTTCGGACTTACGAACAACCGTTGCCCGATCGCCGCGTTGGTCAGCCCGTCGGCGACCAGGCCGAGCACCTCGCGCTCGCGGTCGCTGAGTTCGGGCAACGGAGTGTGCCGGGACGCCGGCTGGGTGAACTGCGCCAGCACGCGCTCGGCCACGCCGGCCCCGAGGATCGCCTCGCCGCGGACGACGCCGGTGACCGCGGCGAGGATCGC
>JBDSAK010000196.1:0-5146 GCA_039922195.1 Mycobacteriales bacterium | reverse complement strand
CGAGCTCGACGCCCTTCATCAGCGAGACGAGCAGGGCTTCCGGTGGGATCAGCGCTGCCCAGTGCGCCAGGTTCTCGCGCAGCGTCTGGGAGGGGATCGCCAGGACGACGAGGTCGGCACCGGCCATCACCAGTTCGGCATCGTGCGTCGCGTCGAGGGATGCCGGCAGCACGATGCCTGGCAGGTAGTCCTCGTTGATGCGCGTGGCGTTGATCGCGTCGGCCAGCTCCTGGCGGCGTGCCCACAAAGTGGTGCGGGTGCCCGCGTTGGCCAACACGGCGGCGAACGTCGTACCCCAGGAGCCGGTGCCGAGGACGGCGGCGCGTGTCATGCCGTCCTCCTCGTGCCGGCGGCAACCGCCGGCGGGTCCTGTTGTCGGATCTCGGCGACCAGCGACGTGATGTCGCCCATGATCGCGTCGGTGCACGCCCGCAACGTGTCAGCGTCCATCTTTGCACCGGCCCACGTGCCCAGCGCGACCGGGGCGCCCGCGCGGATCTGCAATGTCTTGCGCGGCAGCGGACGGAAACGGCCACCCCTGCCCAGGAAGGCCTCGGGACCCCACTGCGCGACCGGGATCACCGGGGCGCCGGTCTCCAACGCCAGCCGGGCGACCCCGGTCCGCGCTCGCATCGGCCAGTAGTCGGGGTCGCTGGTCGTCGTGCCCTCCGGATAGATGACGACGATCTCGCCGGCTCGCACCGCGTCGGCGGCCGCAGTCAGCGCCAGCCGTGCGTTGGCCGAGTACCGGTGCACCGGGATCTGGCCCGTGCCACGAAGGATGGCGGAGATGATCGGGATTCGGAACAGCGAAGCCTTGGCCATGAAACGTGGTCGCCGGCCCGCCTCATGCACGAACAGACCGACCGCGAATGGATCAGCGACGGAAACGTGGTTGACCGCGAGGATAGCTCCGCCGGTGCGGGGGATCCGGTCCTGGCCGCGGAAGTCACGCTTGAAAGCGAGCATCAGCAACGGCTTCACCAGTACGACGACCGCGGTGTACGCCGGCTGCACCCTGTGACCTCCGGCTGATACGGCAGTCGTTACGCTGCGCGGGTGCCGCAACAATGGGTGGTGATCGTACCCGTGAAGGAACTCACCTTCGCGAAGACGCGCCTCGGGCAGCTCACGCCCAAAGACCGCGGCGATTTCGCGCTCGCGACCGCCCGGGATGTGGTCGCTGCAGCCAGGGGCTGCCCGCTCGTCGCTGCCGTCTTTGTGGTGACCAACGACGCGCTCGCTGCGACAACCCTCGTCGAGGACGGCGCGCGGGTCATCGCTGACGTTTCGGACAACGGGCTCAATCCGGCCCTGGAGAACGGCGCTCGCGTAGCGACGGGATGGCATCCGCGGTCCGGCGTTGCCGCGGTCTCGTCCGATCTCGCCGGACTCACCTCGGCCGAGTTGGCGGCCGCGCTGGGGGCTGCTGTCGCTGCCCGCTGCTTCGTGACCGATGAGGAAGGGACCGGGACGACGATGCTCACCGCGGCGGCCGGCGTACCCCTGGCACCGGCCTTCGGAGCCGATTCCCGGCAGCGACACCTGCGCTCGGGCGCGGTCGAGCTCAGCGGCGAATGGCCGGGGCTGCGCTGCGATGTCGACACTGCGGAGGACCTCGCGCGGGCTCGCGCCCGCCCGCTGGGCGCGCATACCAGCCGTCTGCTGGAACGGCTGCGGCTGCCGGCGTAACCGCGGCTATGCTGGCCCTACCGGCTGAACAGCTGCCGGCTACGCACGGAGGAGTTCATATGCCACAAGGCACCGTGAAGCATTTCGACCCGCAGACCCGGGCGGGTTCAGTACTCCTTGACGACGGCACCGAGATCGACCTCAATGCCGACGCCTTCGACCGCTCCGGACTGCTCACGCTGCGCTTCGGGCAGCGGGTCCGCTTCGAAGTGGGCGCGGGTACGCAGGCGCACCTCGAGTCAATCGACCTGGTGACAATGTCGCGCTGAGCTACATCCCCACCGCCAACAGAAAGGCCCCGCCATCGGCGGGGCCTTTCTTGTGGTCGACGTGCTTAGCGCTTTGTCGCCTTCTTCGCGGCGGCCTTCTTCGCGGCTGCCGGCTTGGCGGCCGCCTTCTTTGCAGCAGCCGGCTTGGCTGCCGTCTTCTTTGCTGCGGGCTTCGCCGCACTGCGAGCAGGGGCTGCCTTCGTCACTCGCTTGGCGGCCGCTTTGGCCGCGGGCTTTGCTGCCGGCCTGGTGGCCTTCGCAGCCGTGCTGCGCGCAGCGCTCGTCGCACGAGCAGCCACCGGAGCAGCCACCTTGGCGAGCTTGCGTGCACCCGTCACGACGTCCTTGAAACCCTGGCCCGCGCGGAACGCTGGCACCGAAGTCTTCTTGACCTTGACGGTCGCACCGGTTGCGGGATTGCGGGCGATGCGAGCTGCGCGGTCGCGCTTCTCGAAGACGCCGAATCCCGTTACGGCAACGCGCTCGCCCTTGGAAACCGTGCGCATGATCTCGTCGAAGACCGCGTCGACAGCCCTAGTCGCGACGCTGCGGCCCTCACCCAGCCTGCCGGTAACGGCCTCGATCAGCTCGGACTTGTTCAACCTACACACCTCCGGAACATGTCTGGCCCAGTGCCAGACGACCGAACGCTACGGCGATGACGCCGTCGACACAACGATATGCGCTGCATTTTCCTTGTGTCGCAAGGAAAATCGGAGGTTATGCGGACTCACGAAGAGCCCTGGGCGCGCGAATCGAGCTCGGCGTTCCATGCTGCAAGCCTTTCCGACGCCGTACTCAGGTCATGTTTTGCCGCGTTGGTGATCGCAATAAGTCGCTGCGCCGCAGCGGATTTGACTTCATGGTCGGCCTCGAGCTTGCGCAATCGCAGGTGCGCGACGCGCAGTGCTTCGGACAGTTGCGCGAACAACTCGTCGTCACTCATGCGTAACGCCGCCCGTCACGCGACGGCCGGCTTCCAGCTAGGCCGAGTCGACTCGTACGCCGTGATGTCGGACTCGTGCCGCAGGGTCAGACCGATGTCGTCGAGGCCCTCCATCAGCCGCCAGCGGGTGTAGTCGTCGACCTCGAATGTTGCGCTGATGTCGCCGGCGCGCAGCGTTCGCGAATCCAGATCTACTGTGACGACGATGGCGGGGTCCGCTTCGATGGCCGACTGCAACGAGCGGATCGTCTCGTCAGCCAATTGCACCGGCAAGAGGCCAACCTTGGTGCAGTTGTTGCGAAAGATGTCAGCGAACTGTGCGGAGACGATGACGCGGAAGCCATAGTCCTCGAGCGCCCACACCGCGTGCTCGCGCGACGAGCCCGTACCGAAATTGGGTCCCGCAACGAGAACCGAGGCGCCGGCGTACTCCGGGCGGTTGAGAACGAACGACGGGTCCTCGCGCCATTCGCTGAACAGACCCGCTCCGAAGCCGGTGCGTTCGACGCGCTTGAGCCAGTCGCTCGGGATGATCTGGTCGGTGTCGACGTCGGAGCGCCGCAGCGGCACCGCCGTGCCGGTGACCACCGTGAACGGCTGCATGGCTCAGACCTCCAGATCTGCGGGCGCGGACAGGCGCCCGGTGATTGCGGTCGCGGCAGCGACCTGCGGCGAGACGAGGTGCGTGCGGCCGCCGCGGCCCTGCCGGCCTTCGAAGTTCCGGTTGGACGTCGATGCCGCGCGCTCGCCGGGGGCCAGCGTGTCGGGGTTCATGCCCAGGCACATCGAACAACCCGCCGACCGCCACTCGAAACCCGCGTCGGCGAAGATCCGGTCGAGGCCCTCGGCCTCTGCCTGCAGCTTGACGGCCATCGATCCCGGTACGACGAGAGCTCGCAGTCCCTCGTGCACCGTTCGGCCGCGCACGACGTCGGCCGCCGCGCGCAGATCCTCGATCCGGCCGTTGGTGCACGACCCGATGAACACCGTGTCGACGGCGATGTCGCGCAGCGGCGTACCCGCCGTGAGCCCCATGTAGGTCAAGGCCCGTTCGGCGGCGTCGCGCAACGCCGGGTCGGCGTACGACGCGGGGTCCGGCACGCGACCGCCGAGCAGCGCGCCCTGTGCCGGGTTGGTGCCCCAGGTGACGAAGGGCGTCAGCGCGGTCGCGTCGAGGTGCACCTCGTGGTCGAACGTCGCATCGTCGTCGGTGACCAGCGACCGCCAGTAGTCGAGCGCGTCATCCCAGTCGGCGCCCTTCGGCGCGTGGTCCTTGCCCTCGAGGTAGCCGAACGTCGTTTCGTCGGGCGCGATCAGGCCGGCGCGCGCACCTGCCTCGATCGACATGTTGCAGACCGTCATCCGGCCTTCCATCGTCATCGCCCGGATGGCCTCACCGCGGTACTCGATGACGTAGCCCGCTCCACCGCCGGTGCCGATCTGCGCGATGACTGCCAGCACGAGATCCTTGGGTGTGACGCCGGGCGGGAGTACGCCGTCGACGGTGACTGCCATGGTCTTGGGCCGGCGCTGCGACAAAGTCTGCGTCGCGAGGACGTGCTCGACCTCACTCGTCCCGATCCCGAACGCCAGGGCGCCGAACGCGCCGTGCGTCGAGGTGTGGCTGTCGCCGCAGACGATGGTCATGCCTGGCTGGGTCATGCCCATCTGCGTGCCGATGACGTGGACGATGCCTTGACCGGCGGATCCCATCGAGTAAAGGCGCACGCCGAACTCGGCGCAGTTGCGGCGCAACGCCTCCACCTGCGCCCGCGACACCGGATCGGCGATCGGCTTGTCCACATCGGTGGTCGGGACGTTGTGGTCCTCGGTCGACAGTGTCAGGTCGGGGCGGCGAACCGGACGGCCGGACACGCGCAGCCCGTCGAACGCCTGCGGCGACGTGACCTCATGCACCAGGTGCAGATCGATGTAGATCAGGTCGGGCTCGCCCGCGGCGGAGCGCACGACGTGCGCGTCCCAGACCTTCTCCGACAATGTCTTCCCCATGGCGTCTCACATTCTGAGATACAGTGTTTCGTATGTCGAACAGCTTAAGCGGAGTAGGGGTGCTGGACAAGGCGGTATCGGTTCTCGACGCGCTGATGACCGGGCCGCGCTCACTGGGCGAACTCGTTCAGGCTACGGCGCTGCCGCGCGCGACGGCGTACCGATTGGCAACCGCGCTGGAGGCTCATCGCCTCGTTGCCCGGGATGCCGACGGTCGCTTCCAACTGGG
>JBDSAK010000195.1:0-4633 GCA_039922195.1 Mycobacteriales bacterium | reverse complement strand
TGGTCCTCACCTGGATGATCTTCTGGATGCGCAGGCAGGCGCAGGCTATCCGCGGCGAACTCGAAGAGCGCGTGGACAACGCGCTCAGCCGGGGCGAATCGGTGTTCGCTCTCGCAATGGTTGCCTTCCTCGCGGTGCTTCGCGAAGGGATCGAAGCCTCGCTCTTTCTGGTCGCCGCGGCTACCGACACCGGCGGCGGTCAGGTCGTGGTCGGCGCGCTCATCGGCCTCCTCATCGCTGTTGCGCTCGGATTGGCGGTGTACGCCGGCGGGCGGCGCCTGCCGATGCGCGCGTTCTTCACGATCACCGGCCTGGTCGTGATCGTCTTCGCCGCCGGGCTGCTAGCTCGCACCGTTCTCTTCCTGCAGTCCAGCGGCGACCTCGGCAGCGTCAACGACGCGGTCTACGACCTCACGTCGTACCGCTGGCTCACGCAGTCGAGCGAGGTCGGCAAGTTCCTCGCGGCGATGTTCGGCTGGGACCCCCGGCCTTCGCTGGAACAGCTGCTGGCATGGGCCCTCTACATCATCCCGGTGACCGGCCTGTTCCTTGGCACGGGCACCGGACGCCGTCCGCGAAGAAGCCGAGCCGTTCCCGAGGTTGCCGGGCGAGCCGGCGCTCGCGTGGACTGACGGCGCAGGGTGGCCGCGAGGTTCCACGCGCCGGCGGAATGATCTGTGGCAATGTTGATCATGTGCCGAGCGCGAACAATCACTCGGAGCCGCCACAGATCACGGGCGACGGGCGGCTCGCGGGCGGGGACACCGTCGCGCCGACCACGCAACTCTCGTCATCGGCGCCGGTCCGCCAGCCGCGTCAGATGGCGTAGCGCTGAAGGTGCTTGCCGATCCGCTCGATCGCGTCGGTGAGGTCCTCGGCGCGTGGCAGCGTCACGATGCGGAAGTGATCCGGTCGCGGCCAGTTGAAGCCAGACCCTTGCACCACAAGGATTTTCTCGTGCAACAGCAGGTCGAGCACGAACGCCTGATCGTCCTCGATCCGGTAGACCTTCGGGTCGATGCGCGGGACCGCATACAGGGCGCCCTTCGCCTTCGTGCACGACACGCCCGGAATCGCATTGAGGGCGTTGTACGTCGCATCGCGCTGCTCGAGCAACCGGCCACCGGGAAGCACGAGGTCGTTGATGCTCTGGTAACCGCCGAGCGCGGTCTGGATCGCGTGCATCGACGGGACATTGGCGCACAGCCGCATGTTGGCCAGCACGTTCAAGCCTTCGATGTAGCTCTCGGCGTGCTCCTTCGGGCCGGAGACGACCATCCACCCGGAGCGGAAGCCGGCCACCCGGTAGGCCTTCGACAATCCGTTGAACGTCAGGCACAGCAAGTCGGGCGCGATCGCAGCAACGCAGTCGTGCGTCGCGTCATCGTACAGGATCTTGTCGTAGATCTCGTCGCAGAGCAGCAGCAGGTTGTTGACCCGCGCGAGTTCGGTCAGCTGCTCGAGCAGCTCGCGTGAATACACCGCTCCGGTCGGGTTGTTCGGGTTGATGATGACCAGCGCGCGCGTGCGGTCAGTGATCTTCGCGGCGACGTCAGCGACGTCGGGGAACCAGTCCGACTGTTCGTCGCACAAGTAGTGCACGGCGCGGCCGCCGGACAGGTTCACACCCGCAGTCCACAGCGGATAGTCGGGGGCGGGGACGAGCACTTCGTCGCCGTCGTTGAGCAGCGCCTGCAGCGCCATCACGATCAACTCGGAGACGCCGTTGCCGAGATAGACGTCCTCGATGTCGACGCCGTGCACATGCTTCTGCTGGTAGTACTGCATGACCGCTTTGCGCGCCGAGAAGATGCCCTTGGAGTCGCAGTAGCCCTGAGCGGTCGGCAGGTTGAGAATGACGTCGCGCAGGATTTCCTCGGGCGCCTCGAAGCCGAACACGGCGGGGTTGCCGATGTTGAGCTTGAGGACGCGGTGACCCTCTTCCTCGAGACGCTTTGCGTGCTCGAGGACGGGACCGCGGATGTCGTAGCACACGTTGGCGAGCTTGTTGGACTGACTGATCTGCATCTGCACAGTGTGTCACTGCAGCGGAGCAGGCTCCGAAGCATTATCCGAGGACGTGGCCAGCGGCAGCCGGACGCGGAACGTCGACCCCTCGCCGGGGGCGGTCTCGACAGCGACCGTGCCGCCGTGCGCCGCGACCAGTGCAGCCACGATCGACAGGCCGAGGCCGGTCCCGCCGGCCGCGCGGGTGCGCGACGTGTCGGCTCGATAGAAGCGTTCGAAAACCCGCGCCGCGGCCTCCGGAGAGAGTCCAGGACCGGTATCCGAGACCTCGAGTACCGCGTCCGCCCCGTCGGTGCCGACCGTCACGACCGCCCTGGCGTCCGCGGAGGTGTGCGTGACCGCGTTGCTGACCAGGTTGCCGAACACCTGTCGCAGCCGCGCCTCGTCGCCGAGCACGACAGGGAGTACGCCGCCGGGCAGCACGCGTAGCTGCACGTTTCGGTCGGGCCAGGCTGCATTCGCATCGTGTACGGCGTCCGCCGCGAGCGCGAGCAACTCCACGGGTGCGCGTTCGAGTGGTCGCTGTTGGTCCAGCCGCGCGAGGAGCAACAGGTCGTCGACGAGCAAGCCCATCCGCGCAGCCTCGTCCTCGATCCGCTGCATGGACCGGCTGATGTCGGTTGCATCGCTCACCGCGCCTTGCCGGTACAGCTCGGCAAAGCCCCGGATCGACGTGAGCGGTGTGCGCAGCTCGTGGCTTGCGTCAGCGACGAAACGACGCATGCGTTGCTCGGACGCGCGCGCCGACGCCTCAGAGGTTTCCCTTGCGCGGAAGGCGGATTCGATCTGCGCCAGCATCGCGTTGAGCGACCGCGAGAGCCGGCCGACTTCGGTCCGCGGATCCCGTTCGGGGACTCGGCGGGAAAGGTCGCCGGCCGCGATCGCGGCCGCAGTCGTCTCGACCGCGCCCAGCGGACGCAGACTGGAGCGCACCACTCCATAGCCAAGACCCCCGAGCAGCAGCAGTACGCCGCCCCCGACGATCAGCTCGATCAGCACCAGCCGCCGCACCGTGTCCTGCACGTCGCCGAGACTGGTCCCGATGGTCAGCGACCCCGGGGCCTGGGCGCGGGGTCCGGCAGTGAGGGTGACGGGGATGGCGAGCACGCGGATTTGCTGGCCGCTGCTCGAGAACGTGAACGGCTTGCCCCTGCGCGCAATGACCTCAGTACGCGGGACGCGAGGCAGTGCCAGCGTCGCGCCGGTCTTCTCGAGCTGGTCGATGAACGTTCCGGTCTCGTCAGTGAGTTCCACGAAGTATGGGCTGTCTGGCTCTAGCCCCGCACGGGGCCCGGCCTGCCCGCGATGCGGGCGACGCGACAGGGTTTCCGCCTGGTCGACGAGTTGATCGTCAACTCGCTGCAGCAGGTAGTTGCGCAACGCGGTCGTCGCGGCGATCCCACTGACGAACAATCCGAGGGAAACCAAACTCAGCAGGGCGGCGACCAACTGCACCCGCAGTGGTGTGCGTCTCAACATCGCGGCGACAGCTACTCGCGCGGCACGCGCAGGACGTAGCCGACGCCACGCAACGTGTGCAAGAGCCGCGGCTCGGTCGTGTCGATCTTCCGGCGCAGGTACGAGACGTAGGACTCGACGACGTTGGCCTCGCCGCCGAAGTCGTAATGCCAGACATGGTCGAGGATCTGCGCTTTGCTCAGTACCCGGCCGGCGTTCTGCATGAAGTAGCGCAGCAGCTTGAACTCAGTCGGTGAGAGGACGACGAGTTTGCCCGCCTTCCACACTTCGTGCGTGTCGTCGTCGAGTTCGATGTCGGCAAACTGCTGCCGCGCCGACGGTGGCGCGCCGGCGCCCGTCGTACGCCGGATGACCGCTCGTATTCGCGCGATGACTTCTTCGAGGCTGAACGGCTTCGTCACGTAGTCGTCGCCGCCGAGTGTCAGTCCCGTGATCTTGTCCTCGGTGGCGTCGCGGGCGGTGAGGAAGACGACCGGTATGCGGTTGCCCTCGCCGGCCAGTCGGCGTACGACGTCGAAGCCATCCATGTCGGGCATCATCACGTCGAGCACGAGCAGGTCAGGACGGAACGTGCGCGCAATCCGCACGGCCTCGGCACCGGTCGTCGCCGTCTGCACCTCGAAGCCCGCGTAGCGCAGGCTGGCCGACAACAGCTCGACGATGTTGGGCTCGTCGTCGACGACAAGCAGCCGCGCCTCGGGCGCGGCTGCTTGCTCGGTCGTCCCCTTCGCGGGCGTCACGAGGGTCATCGTGCCACCACCGTCGTCAGGCCAGTCACGATCCCGATGCCGCGCCGAGCGTCGCCGACACGGTCGCGCTGACCCCATCGCGGGTGTAGGTGATCTTTACTGTGCTGCCCGGCCGGCGGGAGCGGATCGCGGCGGTCATGCTGGCCGCGTCGCTGATGCGAGAGTCCGCAACCGCGGTCACGATGTCGCCACTGCGCAGGCCGGCCCGCTCGGCGGCACTGCCCGGGGTCACCGATCCGATGACCGCCCCGGCGGTCGCCGCATCACCCACCTGGACTCCGAGAATTGCCTGTGTCGGGCGCTCGCCGCGGATGAGCTGATCGGCCACGGTCTTCGCCGTCGTCATCGGGATCGCGAAACCGACGCCGATGCTGCCG
>JBDSAK010000194.1:0-5630 GCA_039922195.1 Mycobacteriales bacterium | reverse complement strand
GACCCGCTCGCGGACGCGGCGCGACTTGCCGCAGCGGCGCACTACAGTGCCGGCCCCGGTATGCCGCGGGTTGCGGCGGTGGCGCCGGACATCGAAACCCGGGCCGAAGGTACTCGCCTGACCGTCGGCGCGGTCGTGGTCTACTACCGCGAGCTGCGCCGGCTGTTGCCGGCGAATGTCGCAATCCTTGCCACCGTGCCCTGGCCGTCGGAGAAGCGCGTCGGCAAATATCCGTACGCCGTCACCGCGCAGTATGCAGACGCCTTCGTGCCGATGGCCTACTGGTTCAACCGCAGCCCCGCAGCAGTCACCCAGCAGTCGATCCGCTACCTCGAGCGGTTCGGCCGGCCGGTCATGCCGGCGGGCATGGCGTACGACCCCGACGTGGACGCCCCGTGGATGCATCTGGCGACACCCAAGGCCAAGGACCTGACGGCGTTCGCCGCAGCAGCCCGCAACGCCGGTGCAACGGCGATCAGCTTCTGGGCCTGGCAGACCGCGACGCCCGACCACTGGCAGGGCATCCGCGCGGCGGCCCGTACCTTCTCGGCCGACTCCGTGCCCGGCCCGGCCGCTCCTGCGGACTCACCACTGCGCGTCGCGATCCCGCTCGGTGTGGTCTCCGGTGGCCCGTTCGACCGGCCCTACTAGCTGGTCCGTCGGCCAGCCCACGGTCTTGTCGGACCGGGTACCTACACTGACCGAGTGAGACCGACCAACGACATCATCCGCAGCGCTGCTCCGTTCCAGGTCGTCAGCGACTTCGAACCCGCGGGCGACCAGCCGACGGCGATCGACGAGCTCGAGCGCCGCGTGCGGGCCAGCGAGAGCAATGTCGTGCTGCTCGGCGCCACCGGCACGGGCAAGTCGGCGACGACTGCGTGGCTGGTCGAGCGCCTGCAGCGCCCGACGCTGGTCATGGCGCCCAACAAGACCTTGGCCGCGCAGCTCGCCAACGAGTTCAAGGAACTGCTCCCGCACAACGCGGTCGAGTACTTCGTGAGCTACTACGACTACTACCAGCCCGAGGCCTACGTTCCGCAAACAGACACCTACATCGAGAAGGACTCGTCGATCAACGAGGAGGTCGAGCGGCTCCGGCACTCGGCGACGATGAGCCTGCTCACGCGGCGCGACGTCATCGTCGTCGCATCGGTCTCGTGCATTTACGGCCTCGGCACCCCCCAGGAATACATCGACCGGATGGTGCGGCTTCGGGTCGGCGAGGAGGTCGAGCGCGACAAGCTGCTGCGCCGGCTCGTCGACGTGCAGTACAACCGAAACGACCTCAACTTCACTCGCGGCACGTTCCGCGTGCGCGGCGACACCATCGAGATCTTTCCGGTCTACGAGGAGAAGGCGATCCGCGTCGAGATGTTCGGCGACGAGATCGAGAAGCTTTCGACCCTGCACCCACTGACCGGTGAGGTCATCTCGCAGGATCAGGAGATCTTCGTCTTCCCGGCCACGCACTACGTCGCCGGCCCCGAGCGCATGGAGCGCGCGATCACGGGCATCGAGCTCGAGCTCGCGGACCAGCTCGCCATGATGGAGACGCAGGGCAAGCTTCTGGAGGCGCAGCGCCTCCGGATGCGCACGACGTACGACATCGAGATGATGCGGCAGGTGGGCTTCTGCTCCGGCATCGAAAACTACTCACGCCACATCGACGGTCGCGCCCAGGGCACGGCGCCGCACACGTTGATCGATTACTTCCCCGAGGACTTCCTGCTCGTCATCGACGAGAGCCACATCACCGTGCCGCAGATCGGCGCGATGTACGAAGGCGACATGAGTCGCAAGCGCACTCTCGTCGACCACGGCTTCCGGCTGCCGTCGGCGATGGACAACCGCCCGCTGAAGTGGGACGAGTTCCTCGAGCGGATCGGCCAGACCGTGTTCCTGTCCGCGACTCCTGGCCCCTACGAGATGCGCGTTGCCGACGGTAAGCCGGTCGAGCAGATCATCCGACCGACCGGACTTGTCGACCCGGAGATCCTGGTCAAGCCGACCAAGGGGCAGATCGACGACCTGGTCCATGAAATCCGGCTGCGTACTGATCGCAACGAGCGCATCCTGGTGACGACGTTGACCAAGAAGATGTCCGAAGACCTCACCGACTACTTGCTCGAGCTCGGCATCCGGGTGCGCTACCTGCACAGCGAGGTCGACACGTTGCGGCGTATCGAGCTGCTTCGTGAGCTGCGACTCGGAGAGTACGACGTACTCGTGGGCATCAACCTGCTGCGCGAGGGGCTCGACCTACCGGAGGTCTCACTCGTCGCGATCCTCGACGCCGACAAGGAGGGCTTCCTGCGCTCGGGGCGCTCGCTCATCCAGACGATCGGCCGGGCCGCCCGGCACGTCTCCGGACAGGTGCACATGTACGCCGACCAGATCACGCCGTCGATGAGGTCGGCGATCGATGAGACCAACCGGCGCCGCGAAAAGCAGGTGGCCTACAACGTCGAGCGCGGTCTCGATCCGCAGCCGCTCCGGAAGAAGATCGCCAACATCCTCGGTGACCTCTACGCCGAGGAAGCAGCCGAGAGCGGCGCGGTTGGTCGAGCCCGCGGCGCGAGCCGCGGCAAGGCGCCAGTCCCCGGCGGGCGTCCGGGCCCGGGTGCGGGCAAGCACGCCCGCGACCTCGCGGGAATGCCGCGGCACGAGCTCGCGATGCTCATCCAGCAACTCTCCGACGAGATGCACGAGGCGGCGCGCGGACTGTCCTTCGAGGTGGCCGCGCGGCTGCGCGACGAGGTCAACGAGCTGAAGAAGGAACTCCGCGGCATGGAGGCCGCGGGCATCGCCTGACGTTCAGCCGTTCCAGCCGACGTATCAGCCACGCTGGCTGCCCTGGACGGCACGGGGAGCGTCGAGCGACTGTCGGCCGAAGCCACGGGGTGCTGCGTTCGCGGGCGGGCTGGTGGCCACGCAGATTGACCAACAGGCTCGCCCGGTCGCGGCGGGATAGGATGGACGCGATCGAAGGGGAGTATCCCTACCGCGGCGGCATCGTCATCACGGCCCGTACGTTCGGCCCGGTGCCGCCGGTCCTGTTGTCGCAGGGCGGGAGAGACCTTCGGCTGCCGACCGAAAGCTGTCCAGCCGAAGGAGTCCCGTGGTTCTGCTCGCCGCAACCAAGGCCGTCCCCGACCTGAATCTCGACATCCATCTCTACGCGTGGGCGGCGGTGGTCGTCGCGATCGCCGTCATGATCGCGGCCGATACGTTCTTCTTCCACCGTGACGCGCACGAGGTGCGAGGTCGCGAAGCAGCCATCTCGAGCTTCGTCTGGGTGAGCATCGGGCTGGCCTTCGGATTGATCATGTGGTGGGCCTTCGGCGGTCGAGCCGCCGGCGAGTACTACGCGGGCTTCCTGCTCGAAAAGAGCCTGTCCGTCGACAACTTGTTCGTCTTCGCCTTGATCCTCGGCTACTTCAACGTGCCGAAGATCCTGCAGCACCGCGTATTGCTCTGGGGTGTCCTGGGCGCGTTGGTGTTTCGGGCGATCTTCATCGCACTCGGTGCAGCCCTGCTCGAGTCCGCACACTGGATGATCTACGTGTTCGGTGCATTCCTGGTCTACACCGGATACAAGATGGTGCGAAACTCGGGCGAGGAGACCGACCCGGCGAAGAACCCCGCATTGCGCCTGCTGCGCAAGGTCACCCAGGTGACACCCGACTATGTCGGCCAGCAGCTGACGGTGCGGCAGAACGGCAAGCGACTGGCCACGCCATTGCTCGCGGTTTTCGTCGTCATCGCGACCACGGACGTCGTCTTTGCCGTCGATTCCATCCCGGCCGTCTTCGCCGTGACCAGCGAGCCATTCATCGTGTTCACCTCCAACGCCTTCGCACTGCTGGGACTGCGCGCGCTGTACTTCCTGCTCGCGGACCTGCTCGACAAGTTCACCTATCTCAAGGTCGGGCTCGCCGCGGTGCTGGTGTTCGTCGGCGTCAAGATGCTGGTCAGCGGCATCGTGCACATCCCGGTGTGGGTCTCGCTGCTCGTCATCGTCGGCGTCATCGGAAGTTCGATTCTCTACTCCGTGCGACACGCTCCGGACCCGGAGATGGCGGATCTGGAGGTAAGGCTCGACACCGACAGCAGGTAGCGCTACCAGCCGCGCGCCCGCCACTCGTCGAGATGCGGGCGCTCGGCACCGAGCGTCGTGTCCCGGCCATGTCCGGGATAGATCCAGGTGTCGTCAGGCAACGGGTCGAACACCTCGCGCTGCAGATCCGACATGAGTTGCGCGAAGCGGTCCGGATCCCCACCCGTCGCCCCCGGTCCGCCGGGAAACAGCGAGTCCCCGGCGAAGACATGCGGTGCGTTCGCGAGTTCGCCCCCGGCGTCGTAGTGAAGCGCAAGGCCGCCCGGGGTGTGCCCGCGCAGGTGGATGGCACTGAGCGAGGCATCGCCGCAGGCGATGGTGTCTCGCGCCGCGAGGGTGCCGTCGGGCGGCACGGGCAGCAGGGCCGCATCGGCGGCATGACAGAGGACGGGCGCGCCGGTCGCGTCGCGCAGGGCACGCAGGCCGCCCACGTGATCATGGTGGCCGTGCGTCAGGACGATAGCTGCCGGCGTACCGTCGCCCAGGGCCTCGAGGACCGCGCGGTACGGCGCCGGCGCGTCGACAATGACCGTGCGGCCCGTCGCGATGCAGCGCAGCAGGTAGACGTTGTTGTCCATGCTGCCGACAGCGAGCTTGGTGATGTGCAGCCCTGGCAGGCTGCGGGTCGCGGGCGGACCACCCACGACGCAGCCGCCGGTGTATCCGTCGGTGGCCCCGGTCACGCCTCGTCGCGCGGCGACTTCGTGATGAAGTAGACCGCGCCGCCGAGCAGCAGGATGCCGAGCGTCAGGGCCCAGAGGCCGAGGCGGAACGTCGTCAGCGGCTTGCCCTTCTCGGAGAGTCTCTCGTCGAGCGCTACGGCATCCGGTCCGCCGAGGTTCTCGTCGGGCGCGCCGCTGCCTGCTGCCACCGGGGAAGCAGACGCAGTCTGGCTCTGCGCGGCACCGGAGTTGGTTGCCTCACCCGATCCGGACGGCGCAACGCTGCCGGCAGCCCCGGTGGCACTTCCGCTCGCTGCGGGGGATCCACTCCCCGCCGCCGGCGACGCCCCGGCCGCGGTCACGACGATCGTGCCCTTCATCCCGACACTCGCGTGCGGCTTGCAGAAATAGGGGTAGGTGCCTGGCTTGTCGAACAGCTTCTTCACGGTCGCAGTGGCCGACTCGAGAGGGTTGTCGCCGATCGGCGAGGTGGCATCCGGGGCGCCGTCGCCACCGGTGACCGAGTGGAATCCGGCGGATGCGTTCGTCCAGGTCACCTCCGTGCCGACGGGTACCTCGAGCATGGCGGGGGCGAACATGTTTTCTGGCGTCATCGTCACTTCGTTCGGAGCCTGGGCGGTTGCGGAGCCCGCGGTCAGAAGGCCGATCGCCGTCACTGGGACAAGCATCAGCGGCGCGACGACGATGGAAGCGATCTTGCGGGCGGCGCGGGTACGCGGGGCCATGCGCATCAGCCGGACGCACCTTTCTGCCGAGGGGCGAGCCGCTCGCACAGGCGGCGAGTCGACAACCGAGAATACCCGAGCGTCCCGCTGACGGCGCACTGG
>JBDSAK010000193.1:0-3475 GCA_039922195.1 Mycobacteriales bacterium | reverse complement strand
CGGGCGAGAGCGCTTCGGACTCCTTCACGTACACCATGCAGGACGGCGCCGGAGCGCAGTCGACCGCGACCGTGAACCTGACGATCAACGGGATCTCCGACGCGCCGACCGCTGTCGCCGACTCGTTCGACGCGATCGGCAACACGGGCCTGTTCGTCGGCACCACGCGTCCGGCGACGCAGGCGGGCAAGGAGATCAGCGGCTCGGTGCTGTCCAACGACACCGACCCGGACACGCCGCAGGCGAGCCTCGTCGCCGAGCCGGTGACCAACGCCCCGACGACGCTCGGCGGCACGATCACGATCGAGTCCGACGGCAACTTCACCTACCAGCCCGACGACGTCGACACCGGCGTGACGGACACGTTCACCTACCGCGTCTGTGACGCATCGCCGTGCAACTCCGGCACGGTCGCAAACGCGACCGGCACGCTGAGCCTGCCGATTGCCGGACAGGTCTGGTACGTCCGCAACAACGAGGCTGCGGGCGGCGACGGCACATCCGATACGCCGTTCGACACGCTGCTGGAGGCCGAGACGGCGTCCGGCGCGAACGACACGGTCTTCGTCTTCGACGGCGACAACACGGCGACGAACCTCGGCACCGGCTACGTCATGAACAGCGGCGAGCGGCTCATCGGCGAGAGCCAGCCGCTGTCGCTGGACCCCGACGGCGGCGGGCCGCTGGCGCTGTCGACCCTGCATCCGGGCACCGCGGGCGCGCAGCCGACGCTGACGGCGAGCAACGAGGATGTCGTGGTGCTCGCGAGCGACGCCGTCGTGGATGGCTTTGACCTCGACCCGGCCGGCGCGGGTGGCGGGATCAGCGGCGGCGTCGGGACGAACAACGTCACGGTCGGCCACGTCAACGTCGTCGACACCGGCACTGCCGGCACGCAGCCGGGCATCGAGCTCGACGCCACGACCGGGACGAACCGCTTCTCGAACACGACGGTGCAAAACGGCGGCAGCGCGACGGCGATCGGCGTGCGGGTCAACAACGCCGGGACGGTCCAGTTCGCCCAGGCCGGCACGAATACGATCACGACGACCGGCGCGAAGGCGCTGGATGTCGCGAGCACGAGCATGGGCACGAGCGAGTGGGACGACATCACCGTGACCGGCTCCGGCACGGGCGCGATCCGGCTCAGCAGCGCGACCG
Source organism: Mycobacteriales bacterium (assembly GCA_039922195.1). GTDB lineage: Bacteria > Actinomycetota > Actinomycetes > BP-191 > BP-191 > JBDTYE01. Next base: position 2,314 of record JBDSAK010000193.1, on the reverse strand, counting down.
GCACGACGCGGCTGGGCGATGGCTCCGGCACGGACCTCGCGCTGCAGACCACCTCGGGTGCGACGCCGGCGCTCGACATCGCGAGCTCCACCACGACGACGGTGGACGCCGGCGGCAGTGACACCGTCGATGCGACGGGTGGCCCAGCGCTCGACATCCGCAACACGAACGCCTCGACCTTCAACTTCGACTCCGTCAGCTCATCCAACAGCGCCGGCGACGGGCTCAACCTCGACACGAACCTCACCTCCCCGGTCACGGCGACCGGCGGGGCGATCAGCGGTGCCGCTGGGATTGCGGTCGACGTCAACGGCGGCGGTACCGGCGGCGGCGACGTGGTCTACCCGGGCGCGATCAACAACGGAGCGGGCCAGACCGCCGAGATCACCGGCCGCGACGGCGGCAGCGTGACCCTGAACGGCAACATCGCGGACTCCAACGACGCCGGTGGCGGCATCGTCGTCAGTGCCAACAGCGGCGGCGCGATGACGTTCGGCGGTGCGTCGAAGGTGCTGAGCACGGGCGCCTCGACGGCGGTGTCGCACACGTCAAACGCGCCGGGCACGGCGCTGTCGCTGCAGGGCGGCGGTCTCGACATCGACACGACGAGCGGGGCCGGCATCGACTCGGCATCCAACGGCGGGACGATCGACGTCCAGGGCTCGGGCAACACGATCGACACGACGACCGGCCGCGCGCTGAACGTCTCGACCAGCCCGATCGGTGCCGCCGGCCTGACGTTCCAGCGCATCTCCGCCAACGGTGCCGTGAACGGGATCGTGCTCAACAGCACGGGCGTCGCCGGCGGCCTGACCGTCACGGGCACCGGCGCGGCCGGCAGCGGCGGCACGATCCAGAACACGACCTCGGACTCGCTGGCATTGACGACGACGCGCAACGTGAGCCTGACGTCCATGAACGTCTCCAACAGCCTCGAGAGCGGCATCCTCGGCACCGGGGTCACGAACCTCACGCTCGCGGGCTCGAACTTCACGGGCAACGGCGACGACTCCGGCGACGTCGGCATCAAGGTCAACAACCTCCTCGGTGCCAACCCGTGGAGCGACCTGTCCGTGACGGGCTCGGAGCTTGCGAACGTCTTCGTCGACAACACGAGTGGGACGCTGAGCTCGCTGAACATCACCGGCGCGAGCCACTTCGACAGCCTTGGCACCGCGTTCGGCGGCAACTCGATCCTTATCGAGATGCGCGGCACCGCCGTGATGACGAGCGGCATGGTCGACGGCGCGACGTTCGTCGACAACAAGCCCGCACGCGGGATCACGGTGCAGTCGCAGGACGCCGGGCGCATCGGCGACGCGGGTTCGAACGCGTTCACGCTTCAGAACTCGACGTTCACCAACAACGGCCTGCAGGCGAGCTTCGAGCAGTCCGGCACGGCCGACCTCACGTTCAAGATGCTCAACAACGGCACCCCGGCGGTCCCGCTGACGATGCCGAACACCGCCGGCGGCACGAGCCACGCGGTGAACATCGCGAGCTCGTCGACGTCGACCTCGGGCACGATCCGCGGGCGCGTCAGCGGCAACCGGATCGGCAACTCCGCGGTGGCAGGCTCGGGCTCTGCGATCGGCAACGCCATCCGCGCGCTCATCCAGGGCAAGACGTCGGGGTCGCTGCTCATCGACGGCAACGTGATCCGCCAGGTCCCGCAGGCGCGCGGGATCGACGTCCAGGCGCTCGGGCCGCTCAATGCGTCCGGCGCCGGGCCGATCGACGTCACCGTGACGAACAACGACGTCAACCCGCAGGACTCGACCGGCTTCCCGCTCAGCGCGATCTACGTCGCGGCCGACAGCCAGGGCGGCGGCCCCGTGACGCTGCGCGCTGATATCCGCGGCAACACGGTGCCGGCGGGCGTCGCCTCCGACGGGCTGCCGACGTTCCTCGCGCTCGACAAGGTCGTCGCGGCAGCCGTCTGCCAGCTTGTCGACACGCCGCCGGCGAGCGCGAACGCGACGGCGCAGCTCACGTCGACGAACACCGGCAGCGCAAGCGCGGCGGCCGGCTGCGCACTGATCGCCGGACCGATCACCACACCGCCGTGACGAAGGAGACGCGATGGCCGAGCCGTTCATAGGAGAGGTGCGCGTCTTCAGCTTCGGCTTCGCGCCGCGTGACTGGGCGCAGTGCAATGGCCAGCTGCTGCCGATCAACCAGAACCAGGCGCTCTTCTCGCTGCTCGGCACGACGTTCGGCGGTGACGGCAGGGTGAACTTTGCGCTGCCCGACCTGCGCGCGCGCGCGCCGATCCATGTCGGCTCCGGCCATACCCTCGGCGAGCGCGGCGGCG
>JBDSAK010000192.1:0-11299 GCA_039922195.1 Mycobacteriales bacterium | reverse complement strand
GGAATGCGCCCGCAGCGCCGGCGGCCACCGCTGCGCCGGCCGCGCAGGCTCCCGCCGCGGCCCCTGCCGCTGCTGCTACACCGGCTCCGGCCGCCGCGCCGAGCCAGCCGTTGGTCACCTCCGCGCCGGCACCGCAGCGCACTGCGCCGACCTCCTCGCCAGCCGCAGCTGCTGCCTCGCTCAAGGGCCGCACCGAAAAGCTGTCCCGGCTGCGTCAGGTGATCGCCCAGCGGATGGTCGAATCGCTCCAGGTGAGTGCTCAGCTGACCACCGTTGTCGAGGTCGACGTGACGAAGATCGCCCGGTTGCGCCAGCAGGCGAAGTCCGCTTTCGAGGAACGCGAGGGGGTCAAGCTCTCGTTCCTGCCGTTCTTCGCGGTCGCCGCCATCGAGGCGCTCAAGCTGCACCCGGTCGTCAACTCGAGCATCGATCTGGGGGCCGGCACCGTCAGCTACCACGAGGGCGTACACCTCGGCATCGCTGTCGACACTGATCGCGGGCTGCTCGTGCCGGTGATCGCCGACGCGGGCGACCTCAACCTTGCGGGCGTCGCGCGCAAGGTGGCTGACCTCGCTGACCGCACCCGCAGCAACAAGGTGAGCCCCGACGAGTTGGGCGGCGGCACCTTCACGCTCACCAACACCGGCAGTCGCGGGGCGCTGTTCGACACTCCGATCATCAACCAGCCACAGGTCGCGATCCTCGGCACCGGTGCCGTCGTCAAGCGCCCGGTGGTCGTCAACGACCCCGGTGTCGGCGAAGTCACCGCGGTGCGCTCGATGGTCTATCTGGCGTTGTCGTACGACCACCGGATCGTCGATGGCGCCGACGCGGCGCGCTTCCTGGTCACCGTGAAGGAGCGCCTCGAGGAAGGCCGCTTCGAATCGGAGCTCGGCCTGGCGTAAGCCGCGAGCCTCGCCTCAACTCCCCGGCGCGATCTCCCAGATTCGCCACTGTCCGTTGAGCCGCTTGAGCGAGATCAGCCAGCGCTTCGCTGCACGAGCGGGATACGACTTCACGACGTCGCCCTTCACGTCCAGGACCTCGTATGACGCGAGTTCGTCGATGACGTCGAGCGTTGCCGCGATGTCACTCGAGGTGAGCACTCGCACGTCGCGGTAGTTGAGCCGCAGTCCGACGACCCGCTGCTTGGCTGCGGCGAGCCCCAGCACGCGATCACGGTCTTTTTGCTGGTCGAGCCCCGGTGCGTAGATCGACTCGATCATCACCACGTCGGCCGTCTCGTATGCGCGAGCGCGCCGCGCGTCGAGCGCGGCGAGCACGGCGGCCCACTCGTCGGCCGTCGAGGGGGACGCACCGGGTACGTCGAGCGTCGGCGTCGTCGGACTCACCCCCGCCGGACTCGACAGCGCGGCACCCGGCGACGCACTGCCACTGGTCGACACTGTCGCGCTCGTCGCCGGCGCCGGCGGGGGCGCGCCCCCGCGAGCGCCAGCCGTCGACTCGGAGTCACCGACACCCGCGATGAGCAGCGCGACCGACGCGACAGCGGTCGCCGTCAGCAACCCCAGCGCGCCAAGTCGCAGGCTCCGGCTCGTCGTGGCGGCGGCGATCCGGTCCCAGCTGCCTGAGCGCGGCGGCTCGTCCCCGGGAGCGCCGCGCGGGGGTCGCGGGCCGAAGTCTCGGGTGGGGCGCGAGGGCGAACCGACCGGGACCGGCACGTCGTTCGGGAGCATCCGCACGTGCTCGGGCGTTGCCGCCGCGCGCAACTGCGCGGCGAACTCGGCGGCGTCGCCGAAGCGCTTGCCCGGTTCGGGATCCAGGGCGCGGTCGATCGCCGCTATGAGTGAAGCGGGAGCATCCGGAGCAAGATCCGCCAGTGGCGGACGGTCACCTTCGCGAGCGCGCTGCAGCAACTCGAACGGCGTCGCTCCGACGTACGGCAATCGGCCGGCCAGGGCTTCGTAGCAGATGGCGCCGAGAGCGTAGATGTCGCTGGCCACGTCGGTCGGCGCGCCCAGCGCTACCTGTGGGTCGAGGTAGTGCGGCGTGCCGACCAGTCCCGACCGGGCGGACAGCCGGGCAGCGACGCGGGCGATCCCGAAGTCGGCAAGAAGCGGGCGTCCGTCGTCGGTGAACAGCACGTTCGCAGGCGTCACGTCGCCGTGCACTGTTCCGCCGCGATGCGCGTAGCTCAGCGCGTCGGCGAGTGGCGCGGCGATGCTGACCACCTGTCCGGCAGTGAGGCGGCGTTGGCCCAGCAGCGATGCGAGGCTGCCGCCCGCGGCGTACTGCATGATCAGCGCGACACCACCGGGGCGCTCGACCACGTCGTACAACGTGACGATGTGCGGGTGATCGAGGGCCGCGAGCACCCGCCCTTCGACCCGCAGCTTTTGACGCGGCGCAGCACCGTCCGCAGTGGCCAGACATTTGACGGCCACGACGCGCCCACCGGCTGATCGCTGCCGACCGAGCCAGACCTCTCCGGACGCACCCCGGCCGATGAGCCGGTCGAGGTGATAGCCGGGGACCTCCGTCACGACCGGGCCACCTGCACCAACTCCGCTTCACCGTCCAACACGAGATAGCCACGCCCTGGCGCGAACTGCGTTGACTTGCCCCGCGGCAACAGCATGCCCCACAAGTCGCCGTCCGCGTCGGGGTTGGGCCGCAGGACGACTCCTTGCCGGCTACGGCGCACCTCCTGCGTCCAGTGACCGTAGCTTGCCCGCAGCGCGTCGGCGCGCCCCGCCGCGATGATGCGGTCGCTGCGCCGCTGCGCGATGAACCGGCGCAGTGTGCCGCACGCGTCGTCCACGCGTTCGGCATCGTCAACGATCAGCAGGCACGGTGCCTCCTGCGCGCACATGAGCTCGACGGCAGCGTCCGCCTCGTCGGTGCCGAACGCGGTCGCCGACGCGAGCAAGCGCAGCGGCGACCGCGGCGGTGCGATCACGACGGTGCACAACGACGGCGCGGCCCGCACAGCGACCCTCGCCACGAGCTCGAGCAGCGAGCTCTTGCCTGATCGCGGCGGGCCGGCGACAAGCGCATGGTCGCCCTCGCGCAGACGGAAGCCGACCGGCTGCAGGTCGCGGTCGCCCAGGCCGAACGGCAGCCACCAGTCGCCGTCCTCAATGTAGGCGCCCGAAGTGAGCTCGAAGTCCGTGATCGTGAGGTCCGCGGGCAACGACAGCACCGGCGCCGGCAGTCGCGCCGGATCGACGACGGGGGCGCCCGCGAGGACGGCGGCGACCGCGGCGGGAATGCCGTCGGCCCCCGGCAGCGCGATCTGGACCTCACGCCGCGTCGTCGCGTCGATCGCCCGGCCGGGGACGAACACCGGAAGGTCACGGACGGGGATTGCGAACGCGCCGAAATCGTGCGGATCCGAGAGCGCGAAGACCAGCCGCTGGGTGACCAGGCCGGCCATCGACGCGGGGATCGCCGTGGCGCGATCTGCGGCGAGCAGGCTGTAGATGCCCAGTCCGGGCCCATCGGCGACGACCCGGGCCAGCTCATCGCGCAGCGCGAAGCCCGGCAGGTCGTCGAACACCGCAACGAAGGCCGACCAGTTGTCGAGCATCAGCACGATCGCGGGCAGCCGGTCAGCATCGGCGCACCGCTCATTGTGTAGGCCGATGCTGGCAGCGCCGCCAGTGCGCAGGACCTCCTGCCGCCGCGAGACCTCGACGCGCAGCCGGCGGATGAGCCGCTCGTGCCGGTCCCGCTCCGTCGGCCCGAGCACCGCGGCCGTGTGCGGCAGCGAAGCCAGCGGCGCGAGAAGCTGATTGCCGAAGTCGAGCACGTACAGGTGCAGCCCGGCCGGCGAGTAGCGGCTCGCCAGCGAGAGGGCGATGACGGCCAGCGCGGTCGACGTGCCGCTGCCGGCGACGCCGTACAACAACAGCCCGCCGGCCGCGGAGTCCCACTGAATGGGCACCTGGCGCTGATTGACCGGTTCGTCGGCGAGGCCGATCGGGGCGGACCAGCCGCTGCACACAGCCGCGCCGCGGGCGGCTCCTTCGGTGAGCTCACTGAGCAACAGGCGTGCGGGCAGGGCGTCCGGCCACGGCTGCCGCCCAGGGGGCAGGCCCATCCGCGCGGCCGCCTCGATCGCCGCGTCGACAAGCCGGGCGAGGTCGCTAGGTGCGTCGTCCTCTGCTTCGTCGGGGGTCGCCACGGTGACGGTCGCGTCGCCGGGACCGAAGACCGCTGGCTGTACGCCGACGAGGGAACGCGTCGGGCGCGGGGTCAGCGACGTACCGCTGATGTACGCGGACTGGAACGCAACCAGCTCACTCGGACCGAGGCGCAGCAGGGCACGTCCCGGATGCAGGCGGCTGATCTGCGCGGCATCCCGGGCGTCGAGTACGTCGGACGAGTCGATCGCGTCGTGCACGCGCAGGGCGATGCGCAGGTTGGTGTTGGCGCGGATGTTGTCATTGACGGCGCCGCGCGGACGCTGAGTCGCCAGCAGCAGGTGCACGCCGAGGGACCGACCGCGCTGCGCGACGCCCACGAGTGCGTCGATGAAGTCAGGAAGCTCGGCGGCGAGCGTCGCGAACTCGTCGATGGCAACGACGAGCCGCGGCAGCGAGCCGGCGATCTCGCCGCCGGCGATGTACTCGAGCAGGTCGGTCGCGCCCGCCGACTTGAGCAGCCGTTCGCGGTGCCTGAGTTCGGCTTCCAGGCACGTCAGCGCGCGACTGCCGAGATGCTCGTCGAGGTCGGTGACCATGCCGACGGTGTGCGGCAGGCGGGAGCACTCAGCGAACGCGCTGCCGCCCTTGTAGTCGACGAGGAGGAACGTCACGTCGCGTGGCGAGTACGACGCGGCGAGCGAGGCGATGACGGTGCGCAGCAACTCGCTCTTGCCGGCTCCGGTGGTGCCGGCGATGAGCCCGTGCGGTCCGTCGTTGACGAGGTCGATCATGAGCGGGCCGTGGACCCCCGCGCCGATCGGCGCCGTGAGCCGGCCGGTGCGCCTGCCGCTCCAGGAGCGGGCAAGTGCCTGCGGCGTCAGGGATTCGGCGTCGTACAACGTCGGCATCGGAACGGCGTGCGGCAACTCCGCGCCGGCCGCCACCCGATCAGAGTCCTCGAAACGCGCCAGCGCCCGGGCGACGGTCTGGGCCGTCTCCTGGCTGGCGCCGCTGAACAGCACGGGCGAGATCGTGCGACCCGCAGCTGGTTCGACATAGGACCCGACGGCGTGCGGGTGGGTGATCTCGATCACGTCGGTGCAGGTGCCCGGGAGCTGGTCGAGACGCTCCGCGATGACGATCGCCGCGAGCGGTACGCCGGCTCCCCGCAGCAGTTCACGCGGCGCGCAGTTGCGACCGGCCGTGATGCCGTCGGCGTCCATCACCGTCAGATGAACCGGCTCGGCCGTGCGCTGCTGCTCGTCACCGCCAGTGCGCAGCAGGCTCGCGGCGAGCGCTTGGCGTTCGGCCGACGTACCCGCGAGTAGTCGAGTGCCCGCCGATGTTCTGGCGTGCGGCAACCACTTCGCCCAGTCCCAATCGGCGACGCGATCCGGCTGCGTCAGCACACAGATCGCCAGGTCGGCGGGACCGTGGTGTACGGCGGCCTGCACGACCAACGACCGGACGACCGCCAGGCAGTCGGCGCGCGACCCGACCACCCCGAGACAGCGACCGCCGATGAGCATGATGCCGACCGGCGCCAGGGGCACCGCGCTGTTGGCGGCGACGACGGCCGCGACCTCGTCGCTCTGCTCGCCAAGGTCTTCGAGCGGCGGCTGCCAGGGAAGGTCAGCCGTGCCTGCACGCAACAGGCCGAAGTCGTCGTGCGCCGGGCGGCGCTCCCACAGCCGCGCGCTCGGCAGGAGCGCGCGGCGTACCGCCTCGGCCAGATCCGGCGACGCGACCCGCAGAGCGAGCAGATGAACGCGCTGCGCCTGGTGCACATCACGCTCGAAGAACGCAATCGCCTCGCGGTATTTCTCGAGTCGCTTCGCCCGCTGCTTGCGGTGGCGCCGGCGGTCCTCGGCCCATGTGGCGATCGACAGGAAGGGGCTCAACGCCATGAACACCAGCATCATCGCGTTGCGGGGCATCACGAGGAACAGCACCGCGGCGATGGCGATCGGCGCGACGACGGCAGCCACCGACAGCCGCGCCGCCTGGTCGGATTCTGCCGGCTTGACCGGCACCTTCAGCAGGGAGGGCGTCGACGAACGCAAGGTGCGGGGCATGCGGTCGAAGGCGATCGAGCCGTTGCCACCGGGCGATCCCGGCAGTGGCCGGTCGTCGGGGGCGACCGGAGAGACGACCATGTGCACGGCGCCGAACTCGACGACCGACCCCGCCGCGAGAGCCACGTCATCCCGGACGAACCTGCCCTCGATGCGAACCCCGTTTCGCGACCCGAGGTCCCGCAGCCGGCACGCGCCGGACGGCTCGACGCTCAAGAGCGCGTGCCGCGACGAGACCGTGTCGCTGCTGAGCGCAAGGTCGACGCCGTCGCCCTCGGCGCGGCCGACGAGGTAGCTGCCTGGCGCGAGCGGGAAGCGCTGACCGCCGTCCAGGCCCCCCACGACCCGCGCCTCGGCGACCGGCCAGCGGGCCGCACGGCTCGCGTGCATCCCGCCCGACGGCAGCGTCGGCCCGGCCACCGTCTCGACCGTCGAGGCAATGCACAGCGGTACGTCGTCCAGCGCGGTCGCCGGCCCGTAGCAGCGGCCGTCGACCACGAGATATGCGAGATCGCCACCGCCGGTCAGCGCCCGTGCGACGTCGCCCGCGCTGGCGCCGTCATACAGTGTCAGCGAGACGTCCCGCGCGGGACGGCCGGCTGGGGCGCGGTACACGACGTCGACCATGCGACTGATTCTGTTGGCGTCCGGCGAACCGCCGCCGCGGGTATCCACAGGCGGCGCTGGCGTACGCTCCCCGGGTGGACGATCTGACGTTCTTGCGCGCCGGCCGGGTGCCGTACGAGGTGGCGTGGGCCTGGCAGCGCCAGCTGGCCACCAGCCGGGCCGACGGCGAGATCGGCGACGTCTGCCTGCTGCTCGAGCACGATCCGGTCTACACGGCGGGCAAGCGCACCACCCCGCTGGAGCGGCCATCCGACGGGACGCCGGTCATCGACGTCGACCGCGGCGGCAAGATCACCTGGCACGGACCAGGGCAACTCACCGGCTACCCGATCGTGTCGCTGCAGCCGGCCGTCGACGTCGTCGCGTACGTCCGCCGGCTCGAGGATGCGCTCATCGCGGTCTGCGCGGATCTCGGGATCGGCGCCGGACGGGTCGAGGGCCGCAGCGGCGTCTGGTCGGCCGGATCGGCGGCGGCGAAGGTGGGCGCGATCGGCGTCCGCGTCGTGCGCGGGGTGACCCTGCACGGCTTCGGCCTCAACTGCGACGCCGATCTCAGCGCGTTCGACCGCATCGTTCCCTGCGGCATCACCGACGCCGGCGTGACGTCACTGAGCCGACTCGCCCGTCGCGTCATCACCGTCGACGACGTGCTGCCGTTGGCCGAGCGCCACCTCGCGCGGACGTTCGGCAAGCACCGGGTCGAGGGCTCGCCGGGCGACTACGGACTGGCGCTCGCACATGCCTGACACCACGGCGCCGGACGGGCGCAAACTGCTCCGACTCGAGGTCCGCAACAAGCAGACGCCGATCGAGAAGAAGCCGCCGTGGCTCAAGGTGCGCGCCACGATGGGCCCCGAGTACAAGCAGCTGCGCAAACTGGTCGACGACGAGGGGCTGCACACCGTCTGCCAGGCCGCCGGCTGCCCCAACATCTACGAATGCTGGGAGGACCGCGAGGCGACATTCCTCATCGGCGGCGACCAGTGCACGCGCCGCTGCGACTTCTGTCAGATCGACACCGGCAAGCCCGCGGCACTCGACACTGACGAGCCACGCCGAGTGGCCGAGTCCATCGCCGCGATGGGCCTGCGCTACGCGACCATCACCGGCGTCGCCCGCGACGACCTCCGCGACGGCGGCGCCTGGCTGTACGCCGAGACGGTGCGGCAGATCCACGATCTCAACCCCGGCTGCGGCGTCGAGCTGCTCGCGCCGGACTTCAACGCCGTACCGGACCTGCTCGCCCAGGTGTTCGCGTCGGCGCCCGAGGTGTTCGCGCACAACGTCGAGACGGTGCCGCGGATCTTCCGGCGGATCCGGCCCGCATTCGGCTACGAGCGTTCGCTCGGCGTCATCACCAGCGCGCACGAAGCGGGCCTGATCACCAAGAGCAACCTCATCCTCGGCATGGGCGAGGAGCCCGCCGAGGTGAGCCAGGCGCTGCGCGACCTGCGTGACGCGCACTGCGACCTGATCACCATCACGCAGTACCTGCGGCCGACTCCCCGGCACCACCCGGTGACGCGCTTCGTGCATCCGGACGAGTTCGTCGAGTTCGCCGCCGAAGCCGAGACGCTGGGCTTTCTCGGGGTGCAGTCGGGCCCACTGGTGCGCTCTTCCTACCGCGCTGGCCGCATGTACGCAGCCGCGCTCGCCTCCCGCGCGACGAGCGCGTAAGCCGTGTCGGACCGCGTCTATCCGCCGATCATCGGCTTCGCCAAAACACTCAGCCGGCTGTTCGGGATTCGCACCCGCGTCGTCGGCGCGGACAACCTGCCGGCGACCGGCGGCGCGGTCGTCGCGATCAACCACATCGGCTACCTCGACTTCGTGTACGCCGGCTGGGCCGCGGACTCCATGCGGCCCAAGCGAAAGATCCGGTTCGCCGCGAAGAAGGAAGTCTTCGACCACAAGCTCGCCGGCCCGCTGATGCGCGGAATGAAGCACATCCCAGTCGACCGTGAGTCTGGAGCGGCGTCGTACCGCGACTGCTTGCAGGTCCTCAAGTCGGGCGAGCTGGTCGGCATGTTCCCAGAGGCGACGATCAGCCGCTCGTTCGAACTCAAGGAGTTCAAGACCGGATCGACGCGGATGGCCGCCGCGGCCGGCGTACCGATCGTGCCGCTCGTCGTCTGGGGCACGCAACGCATCATGACGAAGGGCCGCAAGCCCGACCTGCAGCGCGGCGCGACCGTGCTCGTGTACGTCGGCGAGCCGCTCCACCCGACGCGCTCCGATGACGCGGCTGTCGCTACCGACGAGCTCAAGGCCCGTATGCAACAGCTGCTCGATCAGGCACAGGACGACTACCCTCCCGTGCCCGACAAGGCGGGTCGCTGGTGGCTCCCCCAACGCCTGGGCGGGACGGCGCCCGGCTTGGAGGTCGCGTCCGAGCTCGACCGGATCGATGTCGAGCGGCGCGCCGCGGAGCACCAGCGTCCTGACTAGCGAGCGCTCCGCAGTTCGACGCTTCGGGTGACCTTCCTCTTGACATTTTTGTATGTGCGCATATTATCTGCTCACATACCTATTCCCACGAAGGGGCACAGCATGTGGACGTTTGAACACACCGAGCGCACGACCGCGACCGCGGACCAGATCTGGACGCTGTATGCCGACCCGGCGCGCTGGCCCGAGTGGGACGAGGGCCTGAGCCGCGTCACTCTCGATGGCCCATTCGCGGTCGGCACCACGGGCCGGATCAAGCCCAGCGGCGGACCCACCTTCAGCTACTACCTCGAGGAGGTGTCGCCGGAGCGCTCGTTCACCGACGTCACCAAACTCCCCTTGTGTCGCCTCCGATTCAGCCACCTGATCACCCAGACGCCGACGGGAAACGACGTGACCCAGCGAGTTCAGTTCGCGGGGCCGCTCGGACCGCTCTTCGCCAAATTGATGGGTGCGTCGATGACCAACGACATGCCGGCGACCATGCGCCGAATGCTGCGCGTTGCCGAATCCGTCGCGATGTCGGCGTGACGTCCGCCGAGACCGTTGGCCCCGATGCCAGTGCGGGCTATCTCCTCTGGCGGACGACCCTACGCTGGCAGCGGGTGATGACTGCCACGCTCAGGCCGCTGGGGCTGACCCATGTGCAGTTCGTACTGCTCGCATCGGTGTGGTGGTTGGCTGGGCAGGCTCGGCGTTCGGGCGAGCGCCCGAGCCAGCGCCAGGTCGCCGACCATGCGGGCACCGACGTGATGATGACCAGTCAGGTGCTCCGTGCGCTCGAAGCCCTCGACCTGGTCTCCCGCACCGCTGACACCTCCGACGCGCGCATCAAGCGACTCGACGTCACGCCCCGCGGGGCCGCTCTGGCCCGGCGCTCGGTTTCCCGGGTGGAGAAGGCAGACCGCGACTTCTTCGCAGCGGTCGACAGCGAGACGCTGCTGGCCACGCTGCGCAGTCTGGCGGCGGCCCCGGGCTGACCGCCCCGCGCCCGCCGAGTGCTTCGGGCGCCCGCGGTGGCTCTATCCTCTTGCGCATGACTCCGAAGCCGCGCGCAGCCGCGAAGCCCGCACCGAAGAAGTCCAACCGCCGCGAACGCCTCGTCCAGATCCGGCAGGCGCTCGGCATGACGGTCAAGAGCGACCCGAAGTTCCTGCCGATCGTGCTCGGGACGTTCTTCGGTGTCTTCGTCGTGATCCTCGTGATCGGCTTCCTCCTCGAACACCCGATCATCTTCGGCGTACTCGGGCTGTTCAGCGCGCTGATCGCCGCCATGGTCATGGCCGGGCGGCGGGCGAGCGCGGTGCAGTTCGCGCGCATCGAGGGGCAGCCCGGCGCGGCCTTGTCCGTGATCGGCGCCATGCGCGGTGACTGGCGGGTGACCCAGGCGGTCGAGTTCACCAAGAACGCCGAGTTCGTCCACCGCGTCATCGCCCGGCCCGGCGTGATTCTCATCGCCGAGGGCATCGGCGCTCGGCGCAAGGAGCTGATCGGCACGCACGCGCGCAAGGTGCGCCGCGTCGTCGGCGACAAGCCGATCTACGACATTCTCATCGGTGACGGCGAAGGCGAAGTGCCGCTACGCAAGCTGCAAACGCACCTGATGAAGCTCCCCCGCAATCTCACACCTAAGGAAGTCAACGAGCTCGAGGGGAGGCTCAAGGCTGTCGGTGGCGCCAGCATGCCGATCCCCAAGGGCCCGATGCCGCGCGGCAAGATGCGCTGACGGTGTACGCCGCTACTCCGCCACCGGCCGGCCTTCGACGAGCGCCAAGAAAGCCGCGGGTGTGAGCGGGCGCGAGACGAGGAAGCCCTGACCGTCGTCGACCGCGAGCTCGCGCAGTAGATCCCACTCGGTCTGCCGTTCGATGCCCTCACCGACGACCGTCATGTTGAGGAAGTGGGCCATCGCCGTGAGCGCGCCGATGATCTGCCGCGCGTGGTCACCCGAGCCGAGCCGGTCGACGAACGACTTGTCGATCTTCAACGTGTTGACCGGGAAATCCCGCAGGTGCACCAGAGACGAGTAGCCCGTCCCGA
>JBDSAK010000191.1:0-7388 GCA_039922195.1 Mycobacteriales bacterium | reverse complement strand
ACGCCCAGACCCGCGACCGGAAACCCATCGGACAACGCGTACGACGGCGCGGGATCGAGCAGGCACAAGGCGCGGCGCAGGCCGGCGACGTTGGCGCGGTGCAGGCCGATCCGGTCGACGTCCGCGGCCGGTATGACGACCGCGGACCAGGCCGTCGCGCGGTCGACAATCTCAGCGTACACCCGCTCGCGGGCCGCGGGAGTCAGCAGCTTGGAATCGGCCAGGCCGGGCACGCGGCCGCGCCGGCCTTCGGGCAGCATCGCAGCTCCGGTGACCAGCGGACCGGCACAGGCACCGCGGCCGGCCTCGTCGACGCCGGCGACGGTGGGGAACCCGAGCCGGCGGAGCGCGTTCTCGTACGCCCACAAGCCGCTCTCGCGAACCCGCGGGCGCGAGTGCAGAGTCGTGGTGTCGGCAGTCATGGCGCTGTCAGCGTACGGCGTCCCGGCGCCTCCGGCGGCGTACGCCGGACCCGAGACCCACAAATGCCGTGGAGAGCGCCAGCGGGCTGGTCGCCAGTCCGGCCGGAGTGACACGTGGCCGGTTCTCGAAGGTCGCCGGCGACCGCAGACCGCGTAGCCGGCCGAGGGGCCACACGACGACCACTGCGCGACCGATAACGCGCGATTCAGGCACCTGACCGTTGACGCGCGAGTCGCTGGACTGAGATCGGTGGTCCCCCATGACCCAGATCTTTCCGGGGAGGATCGTCTGCTCGGCGAATGGCTCCTTGCCGTCTTCGAAGACATAGCCGACCTCGTTCAACGGCGCGCCGTTGACCACCACATGACCGTCGGTGCAGCAGGCGACCTTGTCGCCGGGGACAGCGATCACCCGCTTGATGAAGTCCTTCTCGCTGGGACCGCCGACCCCGACCAGCTCCCGCAGCCCGCGGACGAGCCGCTGCACCGGATTGGTGGCAGGGGCGTCGACACGCAGGTCCGAATCGGCGACGAACGAGTCGAGTCCGTCGAACACCACGATGTCGCCGCGGTTGATGTCGCGAAACCGGTAGACCAGCTTGTTGACGACTACTCGGTCGCCGACGCGGAGCGTCTGTTCCATCGACCCGGATGGGATGAAGAACGCCTGCATCACGAAGGTCTTGATCAGCAGCGCGAGGACGATGGCGATCACCATGAGTAGCGGCAACTCGTGCACCAGGGGCTTGGGTGACCTCGACCTGGTGTAGGCCTTCGACAGCTTGGGCTTGGGCTTGGGCTTGGGCTTGCGCGCGTGTCGTCCCCTGCCGTGTCTCACCCGAGGCTTGAGCGCGGCCGTGTCAGTGCGGAGTGGCAGACGATCAACGCGCGACGATGTCGCGCTTCTCCTTGATCTTCGCCTTCTTGCCGCGCAGGTCCCGGAGGTAGTAGAGCTTCGCGCGCCGCACATCGCCGCGGGTCACGACCTCGATCTTCTGGATGACCGGCGTGTGCACCGGGAACGTGCGCTCGACGCCGACACCGAAGCTGACCTTGCGGACGGTGAACGTCTCGCGCGCGCCGCCGCCGGAGCGGCGAATGACGACGCCCTGGAAGACCTGCACGCGCTCGCGGTTGCCCTCGATGACACGGACGTGGACCTTGAGCGTGTCGCCGGGACGGAACTCGGGGACGTCGCTGCGCAGGCTGAGAGCGTCGAGACTGTCGAGGGTGTGCATGAGCCGTCGCTTTCAGGCAGGCGCGCGCAGGTGTGGCGCGGTACGTCGTACGAGGGTTCGCGGCCGGATGGCGGCTCGCGCAGCGCCTTACTCTGCCACAGACCCCGAGCTCCGATCCACCTGGTCGGCCAGAGCAGCCTCGACCACCTCCCGGTCGCGGGCGCTCAGCGGCACCGCATCCAGCAGGTCGGGCCGCCGAACCGCGGTACGCCGGAGCGCCTCGTCGCGCCGCCAGCGGGCGATCGCGCCGTGGTCCCCGGACAGGAGCACGGCCGGCACGTCGCGACCGGCGTACGACGCCGGCCGGGTGTACTGCGGCCCTTCGAGCAGTCCAGCCGCGAACGAGTCGTCGATGACGCTCTCGCTGTTGCCGACCACCCCCGGCAGCAGCCGCGTCACCGCCTCGACCATCACGAGCGCCGCGACCTCGCCGCCGGCCAGGACGTAGTCGCCGAGCGATATCTCGTCGTCCGCCCACTCCTCGACGACGCGGTAGTCGATTCCCTCGTAGCGCCCGCACGCGAAGACGAGCCATGGCTCGAGCGCGAGCTCAGCCACCAGGGACTGCGTCAGCGGGCGGCCGGACGGGGTCGGTACGACGACCCGCGGCTTGGGCGACGGACCGCCGGACTGCACGATGCCCTGCAAAGCCTTGAACCAGGGATCAGGTGTCATGACCATGCCTGGACCGCCGCCGAACGGCGCATCGTCGACAGTGCGGTGCGTGTCGTCGGTCTGTGCGCGGAGGTCGTGGACGTGTACGTCGAACAACCCGCGGTCACGCGCCTTGCCGATCAGCGACAGGTCAAGGGTGGCGAAGTACTCCGGGAAGATCGTGACGACGTCGATGCGCACGCCGGTCAGCTCTCGGTGGGTGCGGAGTCGTTGATCTCGAGCAGGCCCTCGGGCGGATCGACGACGACCTGCCCGCCCGCGACATCGACAGTGGGCACGATCGCCTCGACGAACGGGATGAGCACCTCGCCGCCGTCGTCCCGGCGTACGGCGAGCAGCTCGGATCCGGGAAGGTGAATGACCTCGTAGACCTCGCCGATGCGCGTGCCGTTGACGTGCATCGCGGACAGGCCGACCAGCTGGTGGTCCCAGTACTCGCCCGGCTCCGTCTCGCCGGCCGTGGCGGAGTCGACCATCAACAGTTGGCCGCGTAGGCCGTCTGCAGCGACCCGGTCGTCTGAACCCTCGAAGTGCACGAGCAGCCGGCCGTGGTGCCAGCGGGAGCGGACGACGGTCAGCGAGCGGCGGGACGGATCGGCGATGAGCACGACACCGGGCGCGTAGCGGCGATCGGGATCGTCGGTGCGGACGTCGACGCTGACCTCGCCGCGCACGCCGTGCGGACGACCGATCCGCCCGACGACAAGTTCCATCGCGCGGTCAGCGCACCTCGTCGGTGTCGACGACGTCGACGCGCACGCCCTTGCCGCCGACGGCACCGACCACGGTGCGCAGCGCCTTGGCCGTACGACCGGCGCGGCCGATCACCTTGCCGAGATCATCTGGGTGCACGCGGATCTCCAGCGTGTCACCGCGATGCCCCCGCTTGCGGTCGACGTGTACGTCGTCCGGGTGCTCGACGATGCCGCGGACCAGGTGCTCGAGTGCCGACTCGAGCACTTACGCGCCCGTCTCGTCGGCCGGGGAATCCGCGGCGGTCGCGTCGGCCGGAGCGTCGGCGGGCTCACCGGTGGCCGGCTCGGCAGCGACTGCGTCGCCGGTGGCTGCGTTGTCGGTGGCTGCGTCGCCGGTGGCTGCGTCGTTGGTGGCCGGCTCGGCGGCTGCTTCAACAGGCGCGGACGTGTCGGACGCGAGGTCTGTTGCGACCGGCGCCGCTGCGGCGGTGCCCTTGGCCTCCGTGCCCGGAGTCTCGAGACCGTCGGCCGCGGGGCTGCGGTCCTCGCGTGCCTCGGTGAGCGTCTTGCCCTCGGCGGCTGCTTCGGCGTCAGCCGGGTCTGCGGTCTTCGTGGTCTTGTCGGCCGCAGCCTTCTCGGCGACCTTCTTGGCCGGACGCGCCTTGGCGACCTTCTCCTCGACATCCTTGAGGCCGGCGGCCGACCGTGCGGCGTCCTCGAAGACCGACTTCTTGTCGACCTTGTCGGCGGCCATCAGCATCGGCGGCGGCGCCGGCAGGCCCTTGAACTGCTGCCACGTGCCGGTCACTCGCAACAGCGCGGCGACGGCCTCGGTCGGCTGGGCGCCGACACCGAGCCAGTAGAGCGCGCGCTCGTTGTCGATCGTGATGATCGACGGGTCGGCCTTCGGGTCATACTTGCCGATCGTCTCGATCGAGCGGCCGTCACGCTTGGTACGGCTGTCGGCGACGACGACGCGGTAGAACGGCGCGCGCATCTTGCCGAGGCGCATCAGCTTGATCTTCGTTGCCACGAGGGCGTACTCCTTGAGATCTGGCGTGGGTGAGAGGGCCCTGGTCCGCGTGAGGATTTGCGGGGGACATCTCGGTTCGACGCGCACCCGGGCGGTAGAGGGCGCCCTGATGCCGTGCTCAACGGAACAGTGTGCCAGATGACGCCCCGCTCAGGTAACCGACCGCGACCGACCCACTCACTTTGACAAAGTCCGCGCTGGATTTCCCGCCTGAAACCAGCTCGGGTTTTGTCAAAGTGATCATCTTGCGGCGGCGCTCGACCCACTGGGCGACGAGTTGGGGCTAGCGCGGCGGGTCGGGGGGGCGGGTGAACTTCGTCGGCAGCTCCATACCCGGCGGCAGCTGGAGGTTGGCCAGGTCCTCGGGCCGCAGCCGCGGCAGGCCCGGCGTACGCCCGGCGCCGCCTCCCCCGCTGCCGCCCTTGCCCTTCTTGCCCCTCTTGCCCTTGCCGCTGGGACGTCGGCCGCCACCGCCGAGCATGCCGCCGGCCATCTGCTTCATCATCTTGCGGGCCTCGAAGAACCGGTCGACGAGCTGGTTGACATCGTTGACCTGTACGCCGGACCCATTGGCTATCCGCAGCCGCCGCGAACCGTTGATGATCTTCGGGTCCTGTCGTTCCAGTGGCGTCATCGAGCGGATGATCGCCGCGATCCGGTCGAGGTCCTTGTCGTCGATCGACTTGATGGCGTCCTTCATCTGGCCCATGCCCGGCAGCAGGCCGAGCAGGTTGCCGATCGGGCCCATCTTCTTCACGGCCATCATCTGCTCGAGGAAGTCCTCGAGGGTGAAGTCGCCGCCTTCGCCGGTGAGCTTGCCGGCCATCTGCTCGGCCTGCGCCTGGTCGAAGTGACCCTCGGCCTGCTCGATCAGAGTCAGTACGTCGCCCATGCCGAGGATCCGGCTGGCCATTCGCTCGGGGTGGAAAACGTCGAAGTCGGCCAGCTTCTCGCCGCTGCTGGCGAACATGATGGGCCGCTCGCATACCTGCGCGATCGACAGCGCAGCACCGCCGCGCGCGTCACCGTCGAGCTTGGTGAGCACCACTCCGTCGAAGCCGACCCCGTCGGCGAAAGCGCGGGCCGTCGTCACGGCGTCCTGGCCGATCATCGCGTCGATGACGAACAAGATCTCGTCGGGGTCGACGGCATCTCGGATGTCCGCGGCCTGCTTCATCAGCTCTTCGTCGATGCCGAGGCGGCCGGCGGTGTCGACGACGACCATGTCGTGGCCCATCCGCTTGGCGTGGGCCACTGCCGCTCTCGCGACGGCGACCGGATCGCCGACCCCGTTGCCGGGCTCTGGCGCGAAGACGTCAACGCCCGCCTGCTGACCGACAACCTGCAGTTGCTGTACGGCGTTCGGGCGCTGCAGGTCGCAGGCCACCAGCAGCGGCGCGTGCTTCTGCGCCTTCAGCCACTTGCCGAGCTTGCCGGCGAGCGTGGTTTTACCGGAGCCCTGGAGGCCAGCCAGCATGATGACCGTCGGCGAGACCTTGGCGTAGCGCAGCAGGCGCGTGTCCCCGCCGAGGATCGTCGTGAGCTCTTCGTTGACGATCTTGATGATCTGCTGCGCCGGGTTGAGCGCGCCGCTGACCTCCGCGCCGCGAGAGCGCTCCTTCACGGCGGCGATGAACGACTTCACCACGGGCAGCGCGACGTCGGCTTCCAGCAGCGCGATGCGGATCTCGCGTGCGGTTGCGTCTATGTCGGCCTCGGTCAGCCGGCCCTTGCCGCGCAGTCGCGCGAAGGTCGCTTCGAGCCGGTCGGAAAGGGTGTCGAACACGGGATCACCCTAACCGAGTAAGACAATCGGCCCGCGCGCCGTACCCGACTACCGCTGGTGATCGTCCGCCGCGATATATGCGACATGCCGCGCCGTCACGAACCGCGCACCGTATCCTTCGTTCTCCACATGTCTACGCGAGGATCGATGTCGAGATTGGCTGTGATAAGACGCCGTTTCTCGATCCAGTTCACCAGCGTTGTTGCCGGCACCGTTGCGGTTTTCCTGATGGCGGCCTATGTGGCGACGGGCGCAGCGGCCGGGGCGGCGGCAACGCTGCAGTTCAGCACGTCGTCGTCGCGCACGTCGCCCGTTGCTCTCGCGGGCGCGACGATCAAAGGCGACGTGTACATCCTGACGGGACCGGATACCGGTGTCAGCAAGGTGTCCTTCTGGCTGGATGACCCACAGCGGGTCGGTTCGCCGCGGAGGGTCGATTCCACGGCGCCGTTCGACTTCGCCGGCGGCAACCGCACCACTGCCATCGCGTTCTCGACGACGTCCATCGCGGACGGCGCGCACAGCGTCACCGCGGCGGTGGTGGTCGGTAAGACGACAACCGTCATCACGTCGTCGTTCACCGTCGCGAACACCATCGCGCCGACACCGACGCCGACACCCACCCCGTCTGTGACGCCGACGCCGACGCCCACGCCCACGCCCACGCCGACACCCACGCCCACGCCGACACCCACTCCCACGCCGACGCCGACACCCACGCCCACGCCCACGCCAACGCCGACGCCCACGCCGACGCCGACCCCGACCGGCTTCGAGCTGCGAGTCAGCTCGTCGAGCAACCGATCGGGTTCCACGCTCCTCGACGGAGCTACCGTCGCGGAGGCGATCTACATATTCACAACTCCCGAGACCGGCGTTTCGCAGGTTTCGTTCTGGCTGGACGATCCGCAGCGGCTCCGCGCTGCGACACACGTCGAGTGGACCGCGCCCTATGACTTCAACGGTGGCTCGCCCACCGCGGCGCTGCCGTTCAACACGTTGGGGCTGAGCAACGGCGCGCACTCCGTCGTTGCCCAGGTGGTCAGCTCGGGAACGAACATTGTCCTCACCGCTAACTTCACCGTGTTCAACCCCACGCCTCCGGATGCGACGACCGACCGCTACAGCTACAGCCCGATCACGCCGCAGCCGACCTCGTCCACCGAGGCCCAAGGCGTCGTCATTGAGGGTCGGATCTACCAGTTCGGCGGCTTCGACCCGCACCAGGCGTGCTGCCCACCGATCAAGACAGCGCTCATGTATGACACCGCGAGCGGGGTGTGGACCAGCCTGCCCGACATGCCGAGCGGCGGCTTCACTCACGCCGGCATGACGACTGATGGAAACGACCGGATCTGGTACGCCGGGGGCTATCCGGCGGACGCGTGCGCGTGCGCGGGTGGCACCGTCTTCGGGACGGTCGAGGTCTGGCAATACACCATCTCGACTCGCACCTACGCCCGGCTGACCGACCTGCCAGTAGCGCGCGGGGCGGGCCAACTGACATACGTCGCCGGACGACTGCACTGCTTCGGCGGC
>JBDSAK010000190.1:0-3248 GCA_039922195.1 Mycobacteriales bacterium | reverse complement strand
GGCGAACCCCGCGTCGATCAGCGCCCGCGAGCCCTCCGTCGCGTAGCCCTTGCCCCAGGCATCGCGACGCAGTCGATACCCAAGCTCTGGCTCGTCGACGGGCGCGCCAGGTGCCGGCCGGAAATGGAACCAGCCGAGAAATGCGCCGCTGGCCTTCTCGATCGCCGCCCAGAATCCGTATCCGGAGAACCGCTCGTAGTAGGCCAGAAAGGCCGGCAGGTGCTCGTTCTCTACTTCCTCGTGCGGGGTCGCCAGGCCTCCGGTGATGTAGTGCGTCACCTCGGGGTCGCTATCGAGCTCGACGAGGTGCGGAACGTCGGCGGCGGTGAACCTGCGCAGCACCAGTCGCTCGGTCTCGAGGAAGACCGCGCCGGGGGAGGTCACACCGGTCGCCTGCCGATGGCGGTGAACATCGGCGCGAACAAGGTAGGGCGCGTCGGCATCTGGTCGAGGCGCGCGAGCGCAGCGTCCCAGCGCGCCACGTCCTCCACCGTCGCGGCACCCTCGGCCACCATGGCGTCGCGGGCGGCCCACGGAGGCGGCCGCATGCCCGGCGGCGCCTGGATGATGCTGTACGTCCCGCGGTGCTCGACGACGTCGAGCCCCGCGCCGGAGAGCAGCTCCCCCAGTCGCAGTCCGATCTGCAGATCGGCGCCGCGGGCCGCATGGAACGCGAGGTACTTCTCGGTCATGTCCTCCATGTCCACGTCGACCGGCCGCCACCGCAGCGCCGTGCCTTCGATGTCCACGAGATAGACGCAGCCGCCGGGTCGCACCAGTGTGGCGAGGTGCTCGACGATCCGCTGCTCGCGCTGCGGATTGTGTGCGAGCACGTGCCGCATGACGACGACGTCGTACGACGACGGCTCCAATCCGGTGTCGTCGGCCTGCCCCTGCTGCGCCGTCGCGTTCACCAGCCCGAACCGCGCGATCTCTGCGGTGGCGGCCGCGACGGCCTGCGGTTCCGCGTCGACACCCGTGACCGAGCCGGACTCACCGACTACCTCAGCCATGGCCACGAGTACGGCGCCGGGTCCACACCCGACGTCGGCGACCCGGGCGCCCGGCACGATGCCCGCTGCGGCCCATTGCGCCGCTTCGTCGCGGCGCGCCGCCGCGGCCATGCTCCGATAGCGCGCAAGCTCGGCGTCGGACAGCGTCAACGCGTAGTCAGCCATGACCGCTCCATCCTCATGAGACCGCGACACCGTCGACGGCAGCGACCTGTTGTCGCCGGGTGCCAACCGTAGCGGTCACGAGGCCGGGCGAGTGCCGGATACGGCACCCGCCCGGGGCGTCAGATCAGCGGCGCCGTGCCGCGGCCGACGTGGACGACGACGCCGACTTGGAGCGCTGCCTGGGCGTGCCGGTCGCCCGTTCGCGCCGCGGCTGGTCGAGTTCGATCTGGCTCGGCGGCATCAGGCCTTCGAATCCGCGCAGGGCCTTCGGCCCTGCCCCTCCGCGGGCGCCGTCCGCGCGGGCACCGCGGCTCGCTCCGGACAGCGAAGCCAACCGGCTCAGCGCTTCGGTGAGGTGCGGCGCTCCCCCGCCCAGTGCCACGAACTTTCCGACTTCGGGGTGCAGCAGAGTGGTCGCCGCTTCGTCATCGCCCGTGGAGGTCGGCGTGCTCACCGCGACACTCGCCTGACCACGCACCAGACACGGAACGCCGTCCGTCGTCCACATGACCGCGACGTCGATGACGTGAGTTCCTGGCCTGGTGAACGCGAAGCCTTCTGTCGACCAGAAGACCCGCGTCTCCGCCTTGAGCGACGCGCCGGGCGACAGCTCCGTCAGGCCGGCCGATTCGCACCGGATGACGTACGGCGGCATCTCCTTGCTGCGACCCCTCGGGTCGATCACCGTGATGGTCGTGTACGTGGCCTCGACCGCGATGTCGGCCGGCACCGGAATGGTTTCGGTGCCGGTATTGGTCAGCTCGTACAGCAGCAGCACCGGCTCGCCGATCGCGACGTCGCCGTGCTCCACCTTGACGGTGACCATCAGCTCGTCGATCGCGAACGTGTAGCGGTCGGCCTGCGGCACGAATGTCCCGCCGTGGCCGCTGCCGAACGTCATGCCACCCGGGCGCACGCAGATGTCCGGCATGTGGATGAGGTGGTGCCGCACATGGTCGTTGACCTCGAGCGAGATGTCGTCAGGGAACACGCCGGGGTCACCCGATGCGGTCCCGCCGAGCACGTCGGCGACGCTCGGCGTCGTCGTCATGATCGAGTTGTCCGCCCCGTTCTCCTGCTCCTGGTGGATCTGGTTGAAGCCGTGCACGATCTCGTGGCTGCAGCTGCGCATGAACGCGCGCGGCGTGTTGCGCTGGGTCTGGTTGGCCGCGGTGCCGAAGTTCGCCGAGTTGGACGTCGGGTAGCCGTCGTCGCTGAAACTCGCCACGCCCTCACGTGGGACCTGGATGGTGTCGTACATGATGCCGCGGCTGCACCCCATGGTCGCGGGAACGACGACGCAGTGCAGGCGCCATTCGGCGTCCAGGTTGGTGGTCGGCTTGCGCACGCCCTGCATCAACGCATGCAGGTTCGCGCTGCTCCAGCAGGCGTTCGCGGTGACACCTGCAGGTACCGGCAAGGCGGTCTCGTCGTACTCGATTCGCGCGTCCCAACCGGCGCTGGCAAGCATCGTGCGGAAGTCCTCGTTCGCTTTGCCTTCGGCGGCAGCGAGCGACGACGGGTGTGCCGGCACCGGTTGCGGGGCGACGGCTCCGGTGAGTGTGTCGATCTCGACGGTGCACTTGCGGAAGTACTTCGACACCCACTGCAAGTAGACCGACCCGGCCGCGACGCCGTTCACGAAGTAAGTGCCCTCGAAGTGCGGCCCGAACAGTGCGGCACCGGCGACCTGGTGGATCGAGAACCGGACGGTTTGCGCACCCGGTGGAGGGCTGAACGTGCCGTTGAATGATCCGGCCGGCGGTTGGGTGTACAGATACTGCTCCGCCGTGATCGTCGCCGTACAGGTGCCTCCGGGCGCGACCAGCGACCACAGTCTCAGCCCGGTGACCTTGAGGTACGAGTGGTAACGGCTGATGGGGTGAATCGGGATCGTCGGTCTGCGGAACCGACCGGCGACCAAGCCGCTCGCCCGTGCGGCAGCGAGCCCGCTGAGGCGCCCGGAGGCGAGGGTCGACACCGGCTCGAGAGTGCCGGTCACGACCTCACCGAAGCGGCTGGCATACCGGTAGAGGTCACCGCTCGCGGTAGTCGGTCCGCCATCCTTGT
>JBDSAK010000189.1:0-2812 GCA_039922195.1 Mycobacteriales bacterium | reverse complement strand
TCAACCGATAGTTTCTGTAGCGCGGCTCCGGCTGCCATGAAAACGGCCGACGTCTGAGCCCCGCTGTCCTGCACGCCCCTGGCCGAGCGTGCCAATGAGTGCCATGATGCGAATCCTTCCGACCGCTCTCGTCGTTCCGGTTTTGATCGTTGGGTCGCTGATTGCCGCGCGGCCAGCGGCCGCCCAGTCGT
The DNA here is from genome assembly GCA_039922195.1 of Mycobacteriales bacterium. Taxonomy (GTDB): domain Bacteria; phylum Actinomycetota; class Actinomycetes; order BP-191; family BP-191; genus JBDTYE01. Next base: position 2,621 of record JBDSAK010000189.1, on the reverse strand, counting down.
TCGACGCCGTTGGCACTCGCGCCCAGGGCATGGCCGGGGCGTTCGTGGCGGTGGCTGACGACGCGACGGCGGTGCACTGGAATCCGGCTGGCCTGGTCGCTGGAGGGCCGGCGGGGATGACAATCGGGTGGTATCGATTGCAATCCGGTAATCTGAAGGTCCCGCCTTACGCCGGTGCGACGAGCCGCGACTCGAAGTTCACGAGCCTGGGGACCTGGCCGGTCGGCGTCTCGTACGGTCGCTTCCGGACGACGACGATCGAGGTCGGTCCGAGCGACAGTCTCGAGGCGCATTCGCTCTCGACCAATCAGTACTCGCTGACGCTTCTGCAGTCGATCGTCCAAGGTCTCGTGCTGGGTTCTACCCTCAAGTACCTGCGTGGGGGCGTGTCGACGACCTCCTTTGACCCTTTGACCGAGATGACCGCTGAGGCCGCATTGAAGCAGGGAGCCGACGCGGACGTCGACCGGCACGGCGCCTTCGACCTCGACGTCGGGCTCATGGCCTACATGCAGAAGGTCCGCGCCGGAGTGACTGTTAAGAATGTGCGGACTGCGTCGTTCCGTGACAATGCGGGAAATTCAATGACGCTGCCGCGGCAGGCCAGATTCGGGCTGGCGGTGCTGCCGACTCGTGGCCTGACCCTTGCTACGGACCTCGACCTGGACACGGTCGACCTGAGGGGAGGCCTTCGTCGGATGTTTGCCCTGGGCGGCGAAGCGGGCCTGGGCAGTCGTCTCGTCGTGCGATCGGGAGTGCGCTGGAATCTCAAGGGATCGCGCAGGCCGGTGGGTGCGGTGGGGATGAGCGTCAGTGTGCGCCGCGGGCTCTGGCTCGACGGGCACTATACGCGGGGACGTCCCGACGAAGATCGCGAGTTCGGCGTGGGTTTACGCGCCGGACTTTAAGAAGGATGCGAGTGACCTCGCGTCACGCGTTCCCTTGTGGCCGGTCGCTGCGCCAAGGCATCCATGGCGGTACGACTCGGCGAAGTGTTGCTGCGCGAAAAGCGCGTCACGCCCATCCAGCTGCAGGAAGCGCTGAACCATCAGCGCCAGCACGGCGGCAGGCTTGGCGCGAGCCTCATCAAACTCGGGTTTCTGACGGACGAAGACATCGCCGCCGCGATCAGCCGCCAGTCGGGCGTGCCAGGCATCAACCTCCGCGAGTTCGAGCTCGACCCCGCCATCGTCCGCCTGGTCTCGGCTGAAAGCGCCACGAAGTACAACGTGCTACCGGTGGCGCGGTCGGGCACGACGTTGACGCTCGCGATGGCCGACCCGACCAACGTCTTCGCCATGGACGACATCAAGTTCATGACCGGGCTGCACGTCGAGCCGGTGGTCGCGTCCGAGAGCGCCATCCGCGAAGCCATCGCCCGATATTTGACGAGCGCCAAGGCGGTTGACACCGGTCCGGCGCCAAAAGCCTCCGACCTCGCCAAGCGCGCGCTCGAAGAGCTCGGCACCAACGGCGACCACATCGAGGTCGTCGACGAAGCCGAGCAGATCGACACCGCGTCGCTCGAGCGCCAGGGCGGCGAGGCGCCGATCATCAAGCTGGTCAATGCGTTGATGCTGTCGGCGATTCAGCGCGGCGCGAGCGACATTCACATCGAGCCGTACGAGAAGGCGATGCGGATTCGCTTCCGCATCGACGGCCAGTTGCACTCGGTGATGTCGCCGGCGCTCAAGTACCGCGACGCGATCATCTCGCGCGTGAAGATCATGGCGCGGCTCGACATCTCCGAGAAGCGCCTGCCGCAGGACGGGCGCATCAAGGCGCGGTTTCTCGACCGCGGCCGCAATCGCGACATCGACTTTCGCGTCTCCATTCTGCCGACGCTGTTCGGCGAAAAAGTCGTGCTCCGCCTGCTCGATCCCGAAGGCCTCAAGCTCGACATGACGCGGCTCGGTTTCGAGCCCGAGGCGTTGCAGCGCTTCGAGCATGCGATCCGCAAGCCATGGGGGATGGTGCTCGTCACCGGCCCGACGGGCAGCGGAAAGACCAACACGTTGTACTCGTCGCTCGCCCAGATCAACCAACCGGGCGTGAACATCATGACCGCCGAAGACCCGGTGGAGTTCAACCTGCCGGGCATCAATCAGGTGCAGGTCCGCGAGAACATCGGGCTCGGCTTCGCCACTGCGCTCCGGTCATTTCTCCGACAGGACCCGAACATCATCCTTGTGGGTGAGATTCGCGACAGCGAGACGGCGTCAATCGGCGTCAAGGCGTCGCTGACCGGGCACCTCGTGCTGTCGACCCTGCACACGAACGACGCCCCGAGTAGCATCAACCGCCTCGTCAACATGGGCATCGAGCCGTTTCTCGTTGCCACATCGCTCAACCTCATCTGCGCGCAGCGCCTGGTGCGAAAGATCTGCGAGCACTGCCGCGAACCATTCGAGATGTCGCCGGTCAAGCTCATCGAGGCCGGCTTCGGCCGAGACGAGGCCGAAACAATCGCACCCCAGCGGGGCCGCGGCTGCGACCGTTGCGGCGGCGCCGGCTACAAGGGCCGCGTCGGCCTGTTTGAAGTGATGGAGATGACCGAGTCGCTGCGGGACCTCGTGGTCGCCAACGCGCCGTCGGTCGAAGTGCGCAAGCAGGCGGCGTGC
>JBDSAK010000188.1:0-3333 GCA_039922195.1 Mycobacteriales bacterium | reverse complement strand
GGTCCGTATGCATATTGGCGACGAACGCCCCGTAATAACCCTCGGGGCCGAGCGCCCGGTCGAGCAGCGTGTTCATCGTGAACGGATACGACTGACCGGATTCATCAGTCATCTGGGTCGCGGCCTGATAGACGTCCACCATGCTGCCATCGGTTCTTGCGAACCGCATCGGCATCCCGGATCCTGTGAACATGCCCGGCACGTTGTTCACCCAGGTGCCCGGCCAGTAATAGTAGTTGGTGTCGAGCCGGATCCCATGAGCAAACGCCACGTCTGCCTGACTCGTGTAGTCACTCCAAACAATGCAGTGCGTCCGATTCGTACGAGGTGCCGGCAAGTTGCCAAACACCGCGGCGAACGCACCGAGGTCGCCCGCGTAGGTTGTTGCGAGGGAATCTCTGGTGTAGTCGGCGCAGCCCGTCGTAACGTGGACCGCAATCTCGAAGCCCTGAGCAGCGTACTGGGCCGCGTTGGCGGGCGAAATAGGCGTTGTGGGATAAATGTAAGACGTGGCGCGCACACACTCCCAGTCGTCGACGCCGCAGCCCGCCGGACTCTTGCTCTTGAAGAAGTCAAACTGTGGGGCCGTGCCGTTGTTGGCATGGTCATCGCCGGTCATGACGACGACCGCCTTCAGCCCTTTCGGGAAATAGCCAAACCTGGGCATCGGCAGGCGATCGACAGAGAACCGCGCGATCAGGTTTGCAAGGAGGCGCTGCTGCTCGTCGGCCTGGGGGATCGCAACCTTGCTGAGATCCACGTAGTTCGCTTCGGTCCCGCCGAAGAACAGGTCGTCCGAGCGGATTGGCGCGATGCCGTCGCGTTCCTGGCCGGCCCACGCGGGATTTCCCTGACGCGTGTAGACGATCGACCGGGCGAGGTCGTACGTGAACGCTGCGACCTGCCCTCCGGCGGTTCCTACGCTGCGAACCGTCACAGCAGGAGCGGTCATCCCGGTCGTAGCGTTCGAGTAGAACGTGGCCACCGCCGTTGCGCCGCCCAGCGCATACAGATCACCGGCCCCGTGAAACTGCATCGTCTCGCCCACAATGCCGGCGCCCGGGGAGGTCGCGGTGTCGACCCGGAGGTACGCGTTTGACAACGTGCCGCCGGCGTCGGTCAGCCCAGCCAGCCCGGCCAGTTGCTTGTCCGGGCGCATCACGATCAGCCTGCCGCCTCCCGAGGCCCAGTTCGTGAAGATGGTCACCTGCGAGGCGGACAGCGCCATTTCACCCAGGATGACCACCTTGTAGGCGGTGAGCGTCGACGACGTCACCGCTGTGATGTCTGTGACCAGGAACGCGTTCAGGCCCTCGGCTCGCAGGATCTCCGCGTAGTACTTCGTGAACGGATTTGCCGTGGACGACACGATCAGGATGGGCCCACCGGGGCCCTCATCCGGCGGCGGCGGCGGCGGGTCGCCGGTGGTGAAGGTCCATGTGTAATCGGCGGCGAGCGGATTGCCGGCGAGGTCCTTGACCCCGGCGGAACCCCCTTTGACCGTGGCGGAGTACGCGCTCGAGTAGACCAGAGGAGCGGTCGGTTGCAGGGTCGCTTCCCCGGCGCCCTGATTGTAGGAGACGACCGCGGTGACCAGATTCGAGCTCGCGTCTCTGAGCTGAAAACTGCTGCCGCTGACGCTCGAGCCGGTGAGAGCCTCACTGAACATCACGCGTATCGGCACCGCGACGCCGACGGTGGTGGCATTTGCCGCTGGCAGCGTGGTGCTGACGGTCGGCGGTGTGGTGTCAGGCGCCACCGACGTAACGAAGACCACGTCGACCCAGTAATTGACGCTGTTGACCGTCGACGACGGGAACGCGCTGGCGCCGTACGTGTAAACGCCGTTCCCACCACTTGCCGCGTTGGACAGCGCTTCGAGTGGGCCGTTGATCAGGCCTGCGGAGAAATAGCCCGGGTCCGCAGAGTAGAACCCGTTCGGGCTGTAGTACGAGACCACGTAGGTGGCGTTGGCGGTCACGGCAATCGGCTGCGGCAGGGACGCCACCTGCCAGCCCGAGGCGCTCTCGCCAGTGAAGTTAACGGTCGACAACAGCGTCCCCAGCGCCGTCCAGAGGTGGCCTGAGTGCACGCCAGTGTTCTGTGGACCTTTGTAGAAGCGAATGCCCGTGATGAACCCGTCGGTCGACGTCCTGAACTTGAGACCCAGTTCGACAGCGCTGGCGTCCGGTTCGGTGATGACGCCCGGCGTTTGCGCCGGTGTCCAGATGCTGCACGGGCAGTTCAACGATGGTGGTGTCGAGGTCGTGAAGCTCGCCGGGGGCGCTGGCGGCAGGGGGCTGGTCGCCGAGTTTCCGGACCCGTCTGCCGACCGCACACGATAGTAGTAAGCCGTGCCGCCGCTCAGCCCCTGGAGAACGACCGAATGCGAAGACGTCATGCCTGGGCTGGATCCGGTGAGCGTCAGCGCGTCTGGCGCGATGCCGTAATCGATCCGCGAGTCCGACGCCTCGCTGGTCGCCCAGGTCACCGTCGCGGAAACCGTCGAAGCCGTGGCCGCAACGCCCGTAATCGTCGGGGGCGTGGTATCTATGCCGTACGTCGCCTGATACGTCCCCGTCCCCGCTGGAAAGATGGCGTATGTGATGCCCTTGACCGTTTCAATACGATACGAGACCGGCGCCCCTGCGCGAGTGAGGCCGAGCAGCGTATTGGTGCCTGCTGACGCCGGTATCATGCCTTCGATGCCGTTAGCCCCGGCTCCAACCGCGACCGTGAAGCCCAGCGTCGATCCGTTCCACGTGATGTTCGAGAACGACGATCCGTTTCGACCGTCCAGCCATGTAAGCAGCTGCTTTGCCGAAATGATCGGAACCGACCGCGCCAGCGCAGATGCGACGATCGCTTCCGAGCCCACGTGCGCCACAAAATCCGTGTGCATGTTGGTAGTGAAGACGCCGTAATAGCCTTCCGGTCCGATCGCGCGGTCGAGCAGGGCGTCGACGGTGAAGGGCCACGTCTGACCGGATTCGTCCGTCATCTGTGTGGTGGCCTGATAGACGTCGATCATTGAGCCGTCCGCTTTCGCGAACCGCATCGGCATGCCCGAACCCGTCATGAACCCCGGACGATTTTGAACCCAGGAACCCGGATAGTAGTAGTAGTTGGTGTCGAGCCGGATTCCGTGGGCGACCGACACTTGCGGCTGCGTGTCGAAATCGCTCCAGGCGATGCAGTGCGTCCGGTTCGTCGTGGCGGCCGGTACGCCTGGGAACCGGCTCGCGAACGCCGCAAGATCGTTCGCGTAGCTCGTTTCGAGTGACGCGGGCGTGTAGTTCGCGCAGTTTGTCGAGATGTGCACCGCGATTTCGA
>JBDSAK010000187.1:0-7348 GCA_039922195.1 Mycobacteriales bacterium | reverse complement strand
GGCCGCGCACATCTCCATGAAGCGCGGTTCTTCCGACCGGGGCAGTGCGACGACCGCCCGGGCGGTCGACTCACTGAACAGCCAGACGAACGGGTCGGCGCCGTCGGGTACGACGATCCGCGCACCGTGGCCGCCGACGAGGCAGGACTCGACGAGCGCCTGCGCCAGCCCGCCGTCGGAGAGGTCGTGCGCCGCCGAGAGCATCCCGTCGCGTGACGCCGCGACGAGGATCTCGGCGAGCTGCTTCTCGGCCGCGAAGTCGACCGCGGGCGGCAGGCCACCGAGGTGCCGATGGATCTCCCACGCCCATTCGGACCCGCCGAACTCCGCCCGCGTCTCGCCGAGCAGCACGAGGGTCTCGCCCTCGGTGCCGAACGCGATCGGCGTACGCCGGGCGACGTCGTCGATGACGCCGAGTACGCCGACGATCGGGGTCGGGTTGATCGGCTGGTCGCCGGTCTGGTTGTAGAAACTGACGTTGCCGCCGGTGATCGGCGTGTCCAACGCCAGGCAGGCGTCGGCGAGGCCGCGGACCGCTTGGGCGAACTGCCACATGACTTCCGGGTTTTCCGGTGAGCCGAAGTTGAGGCAGTTGGTCGCTGCAATGGGCCGCGCGCCCGTCGCCGCGACGTTGCGGTAGGCCTCCATCAGTGCGAGCTGCGCGCCGGCGTACGGATCGAGGCGCGTGTAACGGCCGTTGCCGTCGGTCGACAGCGCGACCCCAAGCCCGGTGTCGCTTATCCGTACGATGCCCGCGTCGTCCGGCGCGCCGAGTGCCGTGTTGCCCATGACGTAGCGGTCGTACTGCTCGGTCACCCAGCGCCGCGAGCAGAGGTTGGGCGAGGCCGCCAGCTGCAGCAATGTCGCGCGCAGCTCGTCGCCCGAATCGGGCCGGACCAGTTCATCTGGAAGGTTGGCCTGAAGCGCATCCAGATCTGCTGGTCTGACCATCGGCCGGCTGTAGACCGGACCCTCGTCGGCGAGTGATGCCGGCGGTACGTCGACGACGACATCGCCGCGCCACGTGATGACCAGGCGGCCGGTGCCGGTGACGACGCCGATCGCCGTCGCGAGGGCGCCCCACTTGCGGCAGGCTGCCAGGACCTCGTCGACGTTGTGCGGCTCGACGATCGCCACCATGCGTTCCTGTGACTCGCTGGTGAGCACTTCGAGGGGAATCATCGACGCCTCGCGCAGCGGTACGGCGTCGAGCTCGACGAGCATCCCGCTGCCGCCGTGGCTCGACAGTTCCGACAGGCCGCACGTCAGCCCCGCGCCGCCGAGGTCCTGGATGCCGGTGACCAGTCCGCGCTCGAAGATCTCCAAGCAGCATTCGATGAGCAGCTTCTCCGTGAACGGATCGCCTACCTGGACGCTCGGCCGCTTGGCTTCCTTGCCGTCATCGAACGTCGCGCTCGCGAGCACACTCACGCCGCCGATGCCGTCGCGCCCGGTCTTCGCGCCGATGAGCACCACGACATTGCCCGGCCCGGTCGCCTTCGCGAGCTGCAACTGCTCGTGCTTGAGTACGCCGACGCAGAGCGCGTTGAGCAGCGGGTTGCCCTGGTACGTCGGGTCGAAGACGAGCTCGCCACCGATGTTGGGCAGACCCAGGCAGTTTCCGTATCCGCCGACGCCGGCGACGACGCCTTCCAGCACCCGCTTGGTATCGGGGTGATCCGGGTCGCCGAACCGCAGCGGGTCCATCACGGCAATCGGCCGCGCCCCCATCGTCAGGATGTCACGGACGATGCCGCCGACTCCCGTCGCGGCGCCCTGGTAAGGCTCGACGTACGACGGATGGTTGTGGCTCTCGACCTTGAACGTGACGGCGAGCCCCTCGCCGACGTCGACGACGCCGGCGTTCTCGCCCATGCCGACGAGCAGGATGTCGGAGGACTGCTCAGCGAACTTGCGCAAGTGGATCTTGGAGCTCTTGTAGGAGCAGTGCTCGCTCCACATGACGGCGTACATAGCGAGTTCGGTATCGCTCGGCCGGCGGCCGAGGATCTCGCAGATCCGCTCGTACTCGTCGGTCTTGAGGCCCAATTCGGCGAAAGGCTGGTCGGCGTAGGGCTGCTCAGTGATGGCAGGCGTCGTCAAGGTCGCTCCACGCTGGGGGGCTTCGGTGCCGCCCAGTTTACCGGCCCGCTGCGCCAACCTGTGCGCATGATCAGGCGGCTGCGAACTGCCTTTGACCGTAGAAGCCTCGCCACTTCTGTGCGGACTTGCGCGTTACGCGCCGTCGGTGGCGGCGCGTCCCGCGCCGTCCTGCACACAAGTGGCTGGCGGCGGTGACGGACCCACGGAGCTGCATGACTGGATGACGCTCGGGGTTGCACTCCGGTTGCATCATCGTCCGCCGAACGTTGCTCGTGCGGCTCTTGGCCGCCGCGGGTAGCCTCGCGCGATGAGGGCCCGCCCACGCAACGACCCACTCCGGCTGGCCGCCGCTGGCGCGCTCGTGCTGGTCCTGCTCACCGGCGTCACGCTCGCTGCGGCAGCGCCGCGGATCACGGTCGACGCGTCTGATGTGGCCGGGCCGGTGCTTCTCGCCCTGCTGCTGGTCGGTCTCGTCTCGACGATCATGCTGCTCACCCGCGGCGCGCTGGTCGCGTGGAGGTCGCCGTACTTCTGGCTCTACCTCCTGGCCGCGATCGCGGTAGTGGCTTTCCTGATCCGTCGCGGCGGCACGCTTCCACCGCCCCGCGCGCCGTCCGCATCGCTCACCTCGTCGCCGTCGCTGGGCGAGCTCGCCGATGAGCGAAGTGCGTGGCCCCTCCTGCTCGCGCTGTTCGCCCTGACCGTGCTGGTGCTCGCTGCCGTGCGTGCCTACATCTGGTGGGCCGATTCGCGCGACCAGGAACCGCCAGACGCTCCGGCGATGAGCGAGTCCGCGTTGGACGACGCCATCGACGCCGCACTCCTCGACCTGCGTGGCGGGGGTGATCACCGACGGGCGGTCATCGCGGCGTACGCCGCCGCGGAGACTTCGCTCGCCTCGCACGGCGCTCGACGCCTGAGATCCGAGTCACCGCTGGAGTATCTGGACCGCGTCGTGCGCCTGCTCGGCGCGAAAGGCGAGTCGGTCGACCGGCTGACCGCGCTGTACGAGCAGGCGCGCTTCAGTGACCACACGATCGACGAGGCGATGCGCGACGAGGCGATCGCCGCATTCGAAGGCCTGCGCACCCGACTCGAGGACGCACCGTGATGTCCGTCCTGCTCGGCGTACTCACGTTCGCCGTCGTCGCACTCGCCGCCCGCCGGATGCGCGCAAGCGCCGACGTGGCGACGCGTTCGGGAGTACGACGTCGTTCGGCAGGCTCGCCGTCCCATCGCGCCGAACGTCTCGGCGTACTCGAGCGTGGCGTCGCCGATGCGGTCGCGAACGGCGAGGCGTTTCACCAGCGGTTGCGGCCACAGTTGCGCTTCGTGGTGATCGATCGCTTGCGCCGCAACGGGATCGAGCTGGACACGGACCCCCGCGCGGCTGAAGTGCTCGGTTCGGTCGCCTGGTCACTGCTGCGGTCGGACGACACCGCGCCGAATGTCCCGAGAACGGCAGGACTCACGGACCATGAGGTCCGCGCGCTGACCGAGATGCTGGAACGGATCCGATGAAGCTGACCGAAGTGACGTCCAACGCCGCCGCCATCCTCGACGAGGTCGAACGCGCCGTGGTCGGCAAACGACCCGCGCTCGAATTGATGCTCGCGGGATTGCTGGCGAACGGCCATGTGCTCCTCGAGGACGTGCCCGGTCTGGGCAAGACGTTGATTGCCTGGTCGTTCGCGCAGGTGACCGGGCTCGACTTCGCCCGCGTGCAGTTCACGCCGGACCTGATGCCGTCAGACATCGTCGGGTCGTCTGTGTTCGACCAGCGCACGATGGACTTCGCCTTCCGGCGGGGGCCGGTGTTCAACAACCTGATGCTCGCCGACGAGATCAACCGTGCATCGCCGAAGACACAGGCCGCGCTGCTCGAAGCGATGCAGGAACGGCAGGTCAGCATCGACGGTACGACGCACCAGCTGCAGCGACCGTTTCTCGTCATGGCCACGCAGAACCCGGTGGAGTACGAGGGCACCTACCCGCTGCCCGAAGCGCAGCTTGACCGATTCCTGCTGCGCATCAGCCTTGGATATCCCGACCGCGACGGTGAGGTCGAGGTGCTCGGCCGCCGGCTCGAACGTCGTCAGGACGCGGTCGACCTCGAGCAGATTGTCGACCGCGCAACGTTCCTGGCGATGCAGGAAGCGATCGAGTCGGTGCACGTGGATCGCAGCCTGCGCTACTACATGGTCGATCTCGTTGCCGCGACGCGCGGTCACGACAGCGTTCAGGTAGGGGCGAGCCCGCGCGGTTCACTGGCACTCGTCATGGCGAGCCGCGCCCACGCCGTCGTGGGCGGGCGCGACTTCGTCACTCCGGATGACGTCAAGCGCGTTGCGGTTGCTGCGCTCGGACACCGCATCGTCCTGAAACCGGCGCAGTGGGTGCGCGGCGCGACGGGTGACAACGTCGTGCGCGACGTACTCAATTCGGTGCCGACTCCTGCGCACCAGCTGGACGCCACGCCTTGACCGGTACGCCGCTCGATGTGCGGACCTCTGCGCGGGCGGGCGACTACCTGCTCGTCGCCGGCCTCGCGCTGAGCGGCGCGCTCACACTGCAGCAACCAGCGCTGGTTGCACTGGCCGTGCCCTTCGTCTGTGCGCTGGTTTTCGGACTGTTGCTGCAGCGACGGCCGGCGATCTCGCTCCAAGCGGTGCTCACCGCCGAGCGCGTCGTCGAAGGTGATGGGGTCGAGCTCGTCGTGCGACTTCGGTCGGCGTCGGGCACGTGGCGCGGCGACGTGTACGTCGCCGAACCAGCGACGCGGCTCGTGCTTGGCCCAGATGCGCAGCGCACTGTCGTTCGGATGTCGGACGACCATGATGTGGAACTGCGCTTTCCCGTCGTCACCGACACGTGGGGCGTGTACACGTACAGCGCTATCGATGTCGTCATCAGCGGTGCTCTTGACCTGGTGAGATACCAGCACACGTGGGATCCGGAAGCGCTGCTTCGTGTGCTGCCGGGTGAAGAGCGGCTGCGCGAGCTCGCCCGCCCTCGGGAGACCACGATGACCGTGGGCAGCAGGGTGACCTCTGCGCGCGGCGAAGGATTCGAGTTCGCGGACATCCGGCCGTTCGTTACCGGCGACCGCCCGCGCAACGTCAACTGGCGGGCGACCGCGCGCGCGGGCGAACTGCGCGTCAACCAGCACCACCCCGAACGCAGCACCGACGTCGTACTCATGTTCGACGGCGCACCGAACGAAGGGCTCACCGGTGTAGTCCGCGCCACTGCTGCGCTCGCGAATGCCTATCTCGCCGAACGCGACCGCGTCGGGCTCGTGCGCTTCGGTGCCGAAGTGCAGTGGCTCACGCCCGGCATGGGCAACCGGCAGCTGATCCGCATCGTGGACGCGGTCATCGAAACCAGCGCGCTGTTCAGCCCGAAACGGGCGACCGTCAGCACCTTGCCCCGCAGCGCGTTCCCGCGCCGGGCGCTCATCATCGCGGTCACCGGACTGCCCGACTTCCGGGCGACCGCTGTCCTCTCCGATGCGGCGGCGCACGGCGCGCGAATGGCGGTCGTCGAAGTCGTCGCCGAGAAGTTCGCGACGGCAGCACCCGGCTCGACCGGTGAACTCGCACTGCGCCTGTGGCAACTCGAGCAGGAAGTCGTCCGCGACCGGCTGCGCGACCGAGGCATTCCGGTCGTGCCGTGGACACCCGACGAACCGCTGGCCGCAGTTCTGGAGGAGGTGGCGACATTTCAGCGATACGCGAGATACCGCGCCGGCTGACCGGCGCTGTCGCGATCGCCGGTGCGATCGCGGTGGTGTTCATCAACGGCGCCGACTCGGGGCCGATCCCGCTCGTGCGCTGGTTGGGCGTAGCGGCCGGCGCGGTCGCGGTCTCCGCGCTGGTCAGCGCCATCGAGCGGCGGGGCATCGCGCAACTGCGAGGCTCGCTGGTGCTGCTCACCATGACCGCGCTCCCGCGCGCGGGCCAGGGCACCCTCGGTGCGGTGACGGCATCAGTACTCGGCGTGCTGCTGTTCCTCGTCGCACACTTCGCCTACACCGCCTGCGAGCAGCCGGCCCTCCCAGCGTCGTACGCCGGCGGTGAGGTGCCGCCACGACGATGGCCGGCAATCGCGGCCATCGTTGCCGGCAGTGCCGCTGCCGATGCCGCGTTGTTCGCGCTGCTCGATCTGACGAGGGCCGGGCTCACCGACACCGTAGTGCTGGGAGTCCTTGGCATGTTGAGCACGGGCGCGATCGCAGGTGTGATCGCCGTACTCGCATTGCGCACGCCGCCGTTGGAGGAGCGCTAGCGCGCGGTGGCGAGGACCGAGTCGAGGACGCTGGTGAAGAAGCCGAGCCCGTCGACCCCGGTGCCGGTCAGGGCCTCGACGGCGTACTCCGGGTGGGGCATGAGACCCACGATGTTGCCGACGTCGTTGCTGATGCCGGCGATGTCGCGCATGGAGCCGTTCGGCGTGCCGTCGCTGTAGCGGAATACGACGCGGCCGGTCGACTCGAGCTCGTCGAGCGTCGCATCGTCGGCGACGAACCGGCCGTCCCCGTTCTTGATCGGGATGACGATGCGCTGGCCGTCTTCGTACGCCGTCGTCCAGGCCGTCTTGGTGTTGTGGACGGTCATCTCCTGCGGGCGGCACACGAACTTCTGTCCGGCGTTGCGCACCAGCGCGCCAGGCAGCAGATGCGACTCGCAAAGCACTTGGAAGCCGTTGCAGATGCCAAGGACCGGTCCGCCAGATCGGGCGAACTCCATGACCGACTCCATGATCGCGGCGAACCGGGCGATGGCACCCGAGCGCAGGTAGTCGCCGTACGAGAAGCCGCCCGGCAGGATGATCGCGTCGACCGACTTGATGTCGTTGTCGCCGTGCCAGAGGGCGACCGGCTCACCGCCAGCGAGGGAGACCGCGCGCAGCGACTCGCGATCGTCGAGCGAGCCGGGGAAAGTCACTACACCGACGCGGGCAGTCATAAGTCTCCGAACTCGGCGGGATGTGGTGGCACCAGGATACCGGCCGCCGGCACCAGCCAAGCCGCCGTGGGAATTGCGCGACCACGAAATGATCTGTGGCTAACCTGATCTTGGTTCGCGCTGGCGGCGACGCGAAACCCGCCACAGATCATCCTCGGCGGCGGCGGCGGCGGCGGCGGGGCGGCGGGGCGGCGGCGGCGGGGGCCGCGGCTGAGAAACCCCAGGTCAGGGGTAGCCGGCTGCTTTCAGTTTCGCGACGGCCGCTTCCTTGCCGAGGG
>JBDSAK010000186.1:0-5600 GCA_039922195.1 Mycobacteriales bacterium | reverse complement strand
CGTAGTTATCGGCGCTTATTTCTTTTGCGACGTTTCGTGGTTAACGAGATCATCGTCGCCTTCCTCGGCCCGCTTCCCCTGCCTCGACGTCCGAAGTCGAGACCATTCACCCCCTGGTCGATGGTGCCTTGGTGTCCTCAGACTAACGCCTGCGCCGGGGCCGCGGATTCCCTTTTGGCGACCTGGGTCAGCCGATGCCGTGATCCTTCGTCAACTCGCGCAGCAGTTCGTGGCACCGTTCGGCGCGCCGGGCGTCCTCCGCGATCACCTCACGGATGAACTCCTCGACCTCCGGGTGACCCTCGGCGTCCTTGAGGTAGAGGCCGACCGTCTGGCCGCCCTGCAGTGCGTGGTACTGAATGCTGACCAGGTCGAAAACGATGTTGTCGGCGGGGGTGTGTGCACTGCCCATGGGTGAGCCTCCTCTGTGACGCGCGCCCCGGTTGGCGCCCGTCGCAGTTCGCTACCCGTTCTGCACGACCTCACCCCACGCCATCAGCCAAAGCCCGCGAGCAGCAGTACGCCGACCACCACGAAAGCGGCCGCGGCGGCGTACTGCAAGGCACGCTCGCTCACCCGCTTGGCGAGCGCGGCGCCGACCAGCACCGCGAGGGTCGCGCTCAGCACCATGGCGGCCGAGCTGCCGAGCCAGACCGCGAGCCGGTCGCCATTCGCGGCGAGCGCCGCGGTCGCCAGCATCGTCTTGTCGCCGAACTCAGCGGCGAGAAACGCGGCGAACGAGGCGACGACCGCCGACCGCCCGGTGGCTGCCGGCCGAGCCGAGTCGGCGTCGGCTCCGGACCGCAGCGTCCACGCCGCGAACGCGAGGAAAAGCACGCCCGCGACGATCTCTGCCGGTCGCTGCGGCACCCGGTCCGCGATCAGCGAACCCGCGACGACCGACAGCGCCTGCATGAGGAGTATGGCGAGGGACACGCCGAACAACACCGGCAGTCGGCGAAAACGGCTCGCCAGTGACAGCACGAGCAGCTGGCTCTTGTCGCCGAGTTCGGCGAGGAACACGACGCCGAACGCGATCCCCGCGGCGGCCCACACGACGTACTAGTCCATGCCCTTCGCGCGGCGCCCGAGCACCTTGCTGACCTCGCGATTGGCGTCACGTGTGGCCATGTCGGCGCGCTTGTCATAGGACTTCTTGCCGCGCGCCAGAGCGATCGCGACCTTGGCCTTGCCGTCCTTGAAATACAACTCCAACGGGACGAGGGTCAGGCCGCTCTCCTTGGTCTTCGCGACGAGGCGGATGAGCTCGTGCTTGTGCAGCAGGAGCTTTCGCACTCGCCGCGGCTCGTGGTTGGTCCAGGTGCCTTCGGTGTACGGCGGGATGTGCACCCCCTGCAGGAACGCTTCCCCCGCGGTGAGGGTCGCATAGCCGTCGACGAGTGACGCCCGCCCCGCGCGCAGCGACTTCACCTCGGTGCCGGTCAACACCAGGCCGGCCTCGAAGACGTCCTCGATGTGGTAGTCGTGCCGCGCCTTTCGGTTCTGCGCGATGAGCTTGCGTCCAGTTTCCTTGGGCATCGGTCAGCCCCTCGGCGGTCCGGCATCGGCAAGGATTCCGGTCAGTACGTCGACCGCGCGATCGAGTGCGACATCGCTGTCGACGCTCGGCGCCACGTCGATGTCCGGACGGATACCCACGCCGTCGACCGAGCGGCCGGACGGTGTGTAGTAGCGCGCGACCGTGATCTCGATGGCGGTGCCGTCCGCGAGCTTGATGGGTTGTTGCACCGACCCTTTGCCGTAGGTGCGCGTGCCGACGATGACCGCGCGATCGCGATCCTGCAAGGCCCCGGCAACCACTTCGGCCGCGCTCGCCGTACCGCCGTCGACCAGTACGACGAGGGTCGTGTCGGTGTTGCCGCCACTGACCACGTCGTACCGCTGGTCAGCGACGCCTCGGCCGCGGTAGGTGACGACCAGGCCATCCGACAGGAACGCGGACGCCGTCTCGACCGCCTCGTGCAGCAGACCGCCCGCGTTGCCGCGCAAATCGAGGACGATGCCGCGCACCCGCCGGTCGCGGGCCTGCTGAACTGCGGCCCGAACCTGCCGGCCGACGCCTTTGGTGAAGGCGAAGACCTGGATGCGCGTCACGTCCCGATCGGGGTGATCGACGACGACGTCGTTCGACTGGACCGCTGCCCGGCGTACGACGACCTGCTGCGCGTTAGCGCCGCGCCTGACGCCGATCCGCAGCGTCGTGCCGACGTCGCCCCGCATCGCCGTCACGACCTGCGACACCGACCGGTCCGCAATCGGCGTGCCGTCGAGCGACACGATTTCGTCACCCGGGAGGACACCGGCGTTGCCGGCCGGCGAACCCGGCAGAACGCTGGTCACCTGCAGTTGTCCGCCGACGCGGGCGAGCCACACGCCGATGCCCGTGTAGCGACCTTCGAGTGCCCGCTGGAAGTCGGCGAACTGCGCCTCGCCGTAGTACGACGCGTACTTGTCGCCCAGCGACGCGAGCATGCCCTCGATCGCAGCTCGCTCGAGCGCCTCACGCGAAGCGGCGCCGGCTGCTTCGCTGCTGATGCGCGTCGCCGCCTCGTCGAGTACCGACGGGCCGGCGCCCCGGCCGACCCGGCCGACCCGGCCGGAGAGAAAGCCGAACACGAAGAAGGCGGAGAGAGCGAGCAGCAATGCGGTCAGCCGCACCAGGTGCTTGCTCCGTCCGGTCATTCAGACAGGATACGGCGACGACCGACCAGACCTGCAGCACAATTCGTCTCGTGCCGGTCAGACCCGCAGGTAGCGCCGAAGCGAGATGAACGATGCGAGCACCGAGAGTGCGATCCCGGCGAGCATGACCAGCGGGATCAACGAGACGATCGCCTCCCAGCCGATCCACGACGTGAACTTGATCGACTCCTTGAGCGAGTCGATGACGAAGACCTTGGTGAGTGCGAGCAGTCCCACCGCAAGCAGCGCGCCGATCGCACCTTCCACCGCGCCTTCGAGCAGGAAGGGCAGCTGGATATAGAGATTCGAGGCACCCACCAGGCGCATGATGCCGGTCTCGCGGCGCCGGCTGAACGCGGCGACCTTGATGGTGATGCCGATGAGCAGAGCACCGGCGAACAACTGCACGACCGCGACGGCAGTCGCCGCCCATTGCATTCGTTCGATCATCCGGAAGAGGGGCTCGAGTAATTCGCGTTGATTGGTTATCTCGTCGACCCCAGGACGGCCCTCGAACTCGCTCGCGACGTCCTCGTACTTCGTCGGGTCCTTCAGCTTCACGCGGAAGGACTCGGGCAGCGACTCGGCGGTCACGTCCTTGAGGAGATCGGGCGTGTCCTTGAAGTCTTCCTTGAAGTGGACCAGCGCTTCGGCGCGCGATTCGTAGATCACCGTCTGCACGAGCGCGTTGGCGTTGAGCTCGCGGCTCAGCGTCGTGCGCTGGTCCTCGGTCACGTCCTTGAGCAAGAAGATCGAGACCTCGACCTTGTCGTACCAGTAGTTCTTCATGCCGTCGACCTGCTTGCGCATCAGTACGCCGGCGAATGCGAACCACAACGAGATCGCGACCGTGATCACGACGGCGATGACCATCAGCGTGTTACGCCGCAGCGCGTTGAAGAGCTCAGAGGTGACGAACTGAGACCGCACTAGTAATCCTTACTTCGAGGTAGCCCTTACTTCGAGTAGCCGTAGACACCGCGCGATTGGTCGCGAACGACTTTGCCGTTGTCCAGCTCGACGACGCGCCTGCGCATCGAGTCGACGATCACTGCGTCGTGGGTGGCCATGACGACCGTCGTACCTGTCCGGTTGATGCGATCGAGCAGTTTCATGATGCCAACGGACGTGGACGGGTCGAGGTTTCCGGTCGGCTCGTCCGCGATCAAGATCATCGGCCGATTCGCGAACGCCCGAGCGATCGCAACACGCTGTTGCTCCCCGCCCGACAGCTCGTCCGGCAACCGGCCGCCCTTGCCCTGCAGTCCGACCAGGTCCAGCACTTCGGGCACGACCTTCTCGATCAATTGGCGCGGCTTGCCGATGACTTCGAGCGCGAACGCGACGTTGTCGAACACGGTCTTGTTCGGCAGCAGCCGGAAATCCTGAAACACGCAGCCGATCTGCCGGCGCAGCGCCGGGACCTTCCAGTGCGAGAGCCTGGCGAGATCCTTTCCCGCGACATGGACACTGCCGGCCGTGGGCGAGTCCTCTTTGAGCAGGAGCCGCAGGAATGTTGACTTTCCCGAGCCGGACGACCCGACCAGGAAGACGAATTCGCCTTTGTCGACATCCACGGTCACCTCGCTGAGCGCGGGACGGACCATGCTGGGGTAGACCTTGGAGACATTGTCGAGGCGGATCACGGGCGGGAGTCTAGCCGTCACGCGCGGTTCAGCCCTGGCGCCGCGATGCCGAAACACAGGGTGGGAACTAAGCCGGCCCAGCCGGCGTCTACAGGTGAACGAGCGCGGCGCACCTCCCGAGACGACAATGGGTAGGCAACCGGCGGAGGGAGTGTCAGCGAATGTGCTGCGAACGACTTGTGTGCGCGGCCTGTACGGCGCCGGTCGCCGAAGGCCGCTGCCGCACGTGCCGCTCCGCGCGCGCGGAACTGCACGCCCACCGCCCGACCATGACCCTCGAGATGCTCGCGGCGCTCGCGGTGCTCATCGCGTTGCTCATGGTGCTCACTCAGCGCTGAGCCGGCCGTAGCCGATCTCGGGCACGAGCGCAGTGTCGCGCTAGCGCGAGGTGCGCGCCGCGTAATAGCGCCGTTCACCGGCGATCAGCGCCGTGCCGGCCGCGAGCAACGCCAGTGCGAGCGTCAACTGCAGACCCGTCTCAGATCCGGTCGCCGGCAGCGTCGGTGCGCCCGGCCCGCTGACAATCGCCGGGGGGCGCTGCCGGACAAGCTTCGTGCCGAGGACGGCGACGACGACCGTCTGCACCTCGTTCGACTCCGTCGCCGGCGTGCGGATGGACGACGCCACGGCCGAGTTGAGCACCAGGGTGCCGGGCAGTGAACCATCGGGGTTGAGGGTCAACGGCCTGATGCGGACCTGGAACGTCAGGCGGGCGACCTGCGCGCCCGCGGGCAACCTCCCGAGGCGCCACGTCACCGTGTTGGTGGGTACGTCGTAGCGCGCGCGGCACGGCCCCGGGCAGCTCGCTGATCCGGCGACGTACTCCGCGTTGGCCGGCACGACGTCGCTGACAGTCACCCCGTCCTGGACCCCGTCGCTTCTGTTGGTGATGGCGATCGCGTAGGACACGACGTCGCCCACGGGGGCACTGGCCTTGTCGACCCGGCTCAGGACGCGCAAGCCCGCCGACGGCGCGACGTGCAGCCGGTGCACCACGGTGCCGGATGCGGCGCGGCCCGGCTCGATCGACGCCGCCGGAGCGGTGATCACGTCGCCGTCGGCGCCGTCGGCTGCCACGCGAACGGCGTACGAGACCGTGCCCGTGGCGCTGGCCGCGGCGGTCATCGCGAAGCGAACGCGACCGTCGGCAACCGCGGGCGGATCCGTACAGGACGGCGTGCACACAGCTCCCCCGGCCCACACAGTGCCCGCCGGAATCGGGTCGACGATCGTGGCAACCACCGGAAGCTC
>JBDSAK010000185.1:0-4891 GCA_039922195.1 Mycobacteriales bacterium | reverse complement strand
ATGGTGGGGATCGCGATTGCCGTCCGGTTGGAAACCGGCCGCGGATTCCTGTTCCGGCAGACGCGAGTCGGCCTCGACCGGAGGGAATTCCAGCTACTGAAGTTCCGCTCGATGCGGCCCGCGAGCGAGACCGAACAACAGACCGCATGGTCGATAGCGAACGACCACCGAGTCGGCCCGGTCGGCCGATTCATCCGCCGGACCTCGTTCGACGAACTCCCGCAGCTCTGGAACATCCTCCGCGGCGACATGACGCTGGTCGGCCCCCGCCCCGAGCGGCCCCACTTCGTCCGGGAGTTCGCCAACTCCTTCCCGCGGTACAGCGCCCGGCACCGGGTTCCGGCCGGGCTGACCGGCTGGGCCCAAGTGCATGGTCTTCGCGGCGACACCTCCATCGAAGAACGCGCGCGTTTTGACAACTACTACATCGAGAACTGGTCCCTCTGGGGCGACATAAAGATCATCGTCAGGACCGTCAGATCGGTGGCCGGCGCCGCCGGCCGGTAGTCCGCGGCCCCGGTAGCCCCGATTCAGTCAGGCACATTTCTACCTCTAAGGATAATCGTGAAGTTGCAGTCCCGGCGACGACCGACCTCCGGTCCGACTCGCTTGCGCGCTTTCCTCGTGGGTTCCGCAGCGCTGTCGCTGCTCGTCGTGCCGTGGGCGGCTGCACCGGCCCACGCGGCGACGTACGCGCTGGTCTACAGCACGTCGGCCGACCGTGCTGCGCCGGTCGGCCTCGACGGTGCGGCCGTCGGCGGATCGATCTACGTCTTCACCACGCCGGACACCAGCGTGTCGAAGGTGGACTTCTTCCTCGACAACCCCGCCGCGTCCGGGACGCCCTTCCACACCGAGGGGGCCGGCCCGTTCGACTTCGTCGGAACCAGCGGGTCGCTGGCGCTGCCGTACAACACGTCGAGCCTCACTGACGGCGGCCATAGCATCACCGCGAAAGTCACCCTGTCAGGGGGTGCCGCCGGCCCGGTGCTGACGGGAAACTTCACGGTCAGCAACAGCACCAACAATGGCCCGGCTGCTCCGACCGGTGTGCTCGCGACCGCGGGTGACACGCAGGTCAGCCTGTCGTGGAACGCGGCGGCCGGCGCAGTCGGCTACAACGTGTTCAGGTCGACGACCAGCACCGTCAACACCAGTGGCGCGCCGGTCAACGGCGCAACGAAGATCACCGGCACCACGTTCGTCAACACCGGGCTGACCAATGACACGACGTACTACTACGTGGTCCAGTCCGTCGACTCCCAGGACCGCTCGGCGCTGTCCTCGACCGTCAGTGCGACGCCCGTCGCGGCGCCGACCCAGTCCGATATCTACAGCATCGTCTTCAGCACGTCGGCGAATCGGTCGGCCCCTCTGCCGCTCTCGTCGGCGAGCGTGTCAGGCAACATCTACGCCTTCACCACGCCGACGACCAACGTGTCGAAGGTTGTGTTCTACCTCGATGATCCGACCCGTTCGGGCACGCCGTACCACACCGAGACCTGGCGCCCCTTCGACTTCGTGGGCGGCACCGATACGACGGCGCTGCCCTTCGACACAGCCTCGCTGACCGACGGTACGCACCGCATCTCGGCGGTGTTCACGCTGACCGGCGGGGCAGCCGGGCCGGCGCTCACCGCCACCTTCACGGTCGGCAACGCGAGCTCGTCACCCGCGGCGCCGGTCGTCACCCCGAGCGCGGGCAATGGGGTCGTGTCGCTGAGCTGGGGTGGGGTCGCCGGCGTCACGGGTTACAACGTCTTCCGATCCACGACGAGCACGGTCAACACGACTGGCACGCCGCTCAACGGCGCGACGAAGATCACCGGCACCAGCTACACCGACACCGCAGTGGTCAACGGCACCACCTACTACTACGTCGTCCAGGCGGTCGGCTCGAACGGTCTGACCACCAACAGCGCCGTCGTGAGCGCGACGCCGAACCCCCCGAACCCGCAGCCAGGTTCGGTATCGGCCAAGATCAACTTCTCGAACAGCACCTTCGTACCGCCGACCGGGTATCTCCGCGATTTCGGCGAGGCGCTGAGCTCACGCACCGGGCCCGAGCAGGGCACTGGATACACCTACGGATGGGTCACGCCTGGCACAAACACGCCGCTCTCGCTGGTCGGCAACGGACGCGACCGCGCGTATTCGGGTCAGCCGGATCGGCGCCTGGCCTCGTTGATGCACATGCAGGGTGGAGACTACGCAAGCTTCCCCGACGTGAAGACGCCTGGCTCCTGGGCGATGTTGGTTCCCAACGGCTGGTACGCCGTCACCGTGGCGGTCGGTGACGCGGGCGGCGCGACCAACAGTCAGCACACCATCAACGTCGAGAATCAGAACGCGATCTGGCGTTTCCAGCCGACGTCGAACAACCAGTTCGACACCGCAACCGCGACGGTCAATGTGACGGACAACTACCTCACGGTGAGTGCTGCGGGCGGCACCAACACGAAAATCGACTACCTCACCATCGACTCTGTTGCCAACACATCGGCTCGGCCGAGCGTCACTCAGGTCGCACCCGTCAATACGGAGAGCGGCGCACGCAGGGACGTACCCGTGACCGTGTCCGTGGCGATGCCGACGGTTGGTGCGGGGATCGACGGCAACACGCTGACCAGTTCGACGGTGAGCCTGGTCAACGCCGCGACGGGGGCTCAGGTAAATGCGTCACTCAACACCACCGGCGGCGGCGACGCGATCATCCTGCAGCCGACCACGGTGCTCGCCGCGCTGACGACGTACCGGTTCACTGTGACCACCGGAGTGAAGGACACCGTTGGGGCCAGCTTCCTACCCTGGTCGAGTGTTTTCACCACCGGTACCACGGGCGGGCCGACCGGCGGGACGAGCGCATCGTTCGCGCAATTCCCGCAGGCCACGACAGCCGGCGAGCTGTACACGACTCTGGTCATGGGACCAGACGGCAACCTGTACGCCGCTGGGCTGCACGGTGTGATCAACCGGTTCCCCATCGGGGCTGATGGCACGCTCGGTACGCCGACAGCGATCACCACCGTGGTCGACAACGAGGGCGGACCACGCAACCTGATCGGCCTGGCTTTTGCCCCCGGAAGCACTGCTGCCAACCCGACGCTGTGGATCTCCTCGAGTGCGGACGCCTACTCGAATGCGCCCGATTGGAGCGGCTCGATCGCCAAGCTCACCGGAGCCAATCTGACGACGTACGCCAAGATCGTCAGCAACCTCCCGCGATCGGTGAGCGACCACCAGACCAACGACATCTCGTTCGGCCCTGACGGCGCGCTCTACTTCGCTCAGGGCTCGATGTCCTCACTCGGTGCGGCGGACAGCACGTGGGGTCTGCGTCCGGAGCACCCGCTCTCCGCTGCCGTCCTGCGCCTCGACCCGACGCAGATCACGTCCGCGCCCCTGGATGCGAAGACGGCGGATGGGGGAGGCACCTACAACCCCAAGGCTGCCGGTGCTCCGCTCACCATCTACGCCAGCGGTGTCCGAAACGCGTATGACCTCCTGTGGCACAGCAATGGCTCTCTGTACGCGCCGACCAACGGTGGCTCAGCCGGCGGCAACACTCCGTCAACTCCGTCCCCACTGCCCGCCGCGTGCAGCTCCCGGATCGACGCCGCGACCAACGGCAACTACACCGGGCCCGCAGTCACCGGCCTGACGAACGTGGCCGACACGCAGAAGGACTACCTGTTCAAGATCGTAAAGGGGGGCTACTACGGCCACCCCAACCCGACAGGGTGTGAATGGGTACTCAACGGTGGCAACCCGACCGCGGCCGTTGACCCGGGAGAGGTCGCCGAATACCCGGTCGGCACGTTGCCGGACCGAAACTGGCGAGGCGCGGCCTACGACTTCGGCCTGCACTACTCGCCCAACGGCGTCATCGAGTACCAGTCGAGCGCGTCCGGGGGTGCGCTGAAGAATTGGATGCTCATCACGCGCTACAGCGCGGGCAGCGACGTCATCGCGATGAAGCTCGGAGCGGGCGGCGTCGTCACCGATGTCGAGGTCGGCATACCCGGCTTCACCGATCTCGGCAACCCGCTGGGCATCGTCGAGAACCCGGCGAACGGCAACATCTATGTGTCCTCGCTGGGCAACGCGCAGATCGTGCTGCTCAAGCCCGGGACGCCACCTGCCTCGGTATCCGCCCCGACCAACGTCGCGGCTACCCCAGGCAACGGGACAGTTGCGCTGAGTTGGACGGCAGGCACCGGTGCGACCGGATACAACGTGTTCCGTTCCACGACCTCCCCGGTGGCCACGACGGGTACGCCGCTCAGCGGCGCCACACCCATCACCGCGACCAGCTACACCGACAACGCCGTGACCAACGGAACGACGTACTACTACATCGTCCAGTCCGTCGGAGCAGGCGGCGCCACGGCAAACAGCACCCAGGTCCAAGCGACTCCTACCGCTCCCACCCCGGGTGGCGCGCTCGTCGTCTCGTCACCGGATGACGCGATTTTGGGCCTACCTGGATCGCGGCTGGTCTTCTCCACCTACTCGAGCTCCGCGACGCCCGCGAAGGCGCTGACATTGACGAACACCGGCACGGCGAGCATCACGGTGTCCGATATCGCCATCGGCGGCACCAATCCGGGCAGTTACCGGCTCGCCGCCGGCCAACCGACCACCGTGACACTCGCGGCGGGCGCCTCCGCAACGGTCAATGTCCTGTTCACTCCGACCGCGGCGACCAACTGCCCGACGACGGCAAGTCCGAATCTCATCGCGAACATGGAGCAGTACGCAACGCTGAGCTTTACCACCAACTCCGCGACCTCGCCGACCGGATCGGCGAGTCTGGCGGGCGTCAACGCGTGCGGGCCGGAGGGCAACTTCGAGCCGGTCCTCGCGCAGGTCACGCGCGCCCTCGGCTACA
>JBDSAK010000184.1:0-3072 GCA_039922195.1 Mycobacteriales bacterium | reverse complement strand
GTCTGTCCCAGGAACTTCTCGGACGGCGGCGTCTTCGACAGCACACGCATGTTCCACACGGCTTCGGCCGCATCCATCAGCCCGGCGCGCAATCCAATCCGCGGATCACGCGACGCTGACATGCCATTCATCGAGGACGGACGGCCGGCGCCCGACGTGGCGCACGCCGCAAGGAAAAGCACGCTCGCAGAGAGCGCGAGTCTGAAAACTACTGCTGCGGCGGTTCGAGCCGCCGGACGGCTGGAGTTGTGGGCGAATGCCATGGCTGCTTTGTCTGATGAGTTGAGGGACATAAGGACCTTTCGAATCTGGCTGATCATGGGAAAGATACCCCAAGAGTCAGACTTGCGAGCATCTTCTCCATCCGGGCGATCTCGGTTGCCTGATCGACATTGACGTCGGACGCGAACTTGAAAACAGTCTCGTCCTGGCCGGCGCCATAGGAACCGAAAAGATCCCTTACCATTGCGACTGCGCCGCGATGGTGCTGAATCATGAAAACAAGGAACAGCCGATCGAATTCCCTGCTCCTGGCCGCCTCCAGCTGATTCAGCTGGGACTGGGTGAGCATGCCGGGCATCATCATGACGTGCTCCACGCCGTTCATTTTCATCTTCATTCCGCCGGGGCCCGATTCAGCCACGGGCTGCTGCCGATCGGCGAGCCATTGCCGCATGATCGCGATCTCGTCCTGCTGCCCATTGATGATGCGCTCGGCCAGTCGCTGCACCGCTGCGCTGGCTCCCTGTGCGGGTGCCAACCGGGACATGGCGACAGCCTGGGTGTGATGGCCGACCATCGCTGACATGAAATGAATATCTGCCGCCGTATATGGGCGGCGGATGCTGTCTGCCCGTGCCTTCGCAGTACCCGCGGTGTTGCCTCTAGCCGTGGTCGCCGACCCCGATGGCGACGACGTCAGCACTGGTTGGCGAGCTGCGCTGCTGCACGCGGCAGCCGCCACCAGGGCTGCGGCAGTTGCGAACATGCGGGGTAATGGCGTCATTCGGATGAATCTACCGGAAAGTCAGCATGGCCGACTGCCGGTGGTCCATGAAATTTAGATTGTGGCACTGCCCGAAGTTAACAAGTGGCGCAGTTGTTGCCGCCTTTGGCGTTTGAGATATGGGGGTCGCGGCGTAGACGAGTCCGTGCATCCCGGTGCTGGTTTGGCGTTGCTCAGAGTTTCGAATGGGTGGAGGCGGGTCATGCGGGTTTTGCCGGTGAATCGGTGGTCGGTGCGGGTTCCTCTCGCTGCTGCGTTCTTTTCCCTGCTCCTTACCGGGGCGTGCACGGAGGATCCGGTGCGATCGGTCAAGTCCGAGTCAGCACTCGAGCCGCCGGCCGTGCGGACCGCGGCCGTCGTCCCGCCGGCGGCGTCGCTGTCGGTCAAGGTCACCGTCCCGGTGAGCATGCGAAGCTCTCCCTTCGACGTCGACCGATTCCTCACCATCCCGCCCAACTTCTCCGTCGCCGTCTACGCCAGAGTCGGAGGCGCCCGCTTCATGGCCCCCGCACCAAACGGCGATCTCCTCGTCTCCAACCCCGGCGCCGGCGCCGTCTACCTCGTCCGCCCGAGCACGACCGGCGGCGATCCAGCCGTTACCACCTGGGCGTCGGGGCTCTACAAGCCCCACGACATTGTCTTCCACACCATCAACGGCGTCACCTACGTCTATGTCGCGGAGGCAGACAAGATCGCCCGGTACACGTACAACAGCGCCGATGCCACCGGTCAGGGACGGCAGGTCCTGATCACCGGGCTGCCCAGCCTCAGCACCCCCGAGCTCGGGGGTGGCTACGGGCATGAGCTAAAGAACATCGCCCTCGACGGCAACAACGGTCTCTACGTATCCATCGCGTCCACCTGCAACGTCTGCCTCTCCGACACCGAGAGCAATCCGGTGCGGGCGTCGGTCTATGTCTACAACGCCGACGGCACCGGCGGCCGGCTCTTCGCCCGTGGCCTGAGGAACGCCGAGGGGCTTGCAATGGTGCCGGGGACGAACACGCTCTGGGTGGTGATCAACAACCGCGACAACATCGCCTATCCGTTCCAGAACGACTGGAACGGGGACGGGACGAACGACTACGGGCAGGTGATGCAGTCGTACGTGGACAATCATCCGCCGGATGAGTTCACCAGTGTCCGGGATGGGGGTAACTACGGCTGGCCGTTCTGCAATCCGAATCCGGATACGCCGTCGGGGATGAACAACATGCCGTTCGATCGTGACGTGGAGCAGAACGCGGACGGATCGCGTCTCGACTGCGCGTTGGCGGACCGCATCAGCAAGGGAATCCAGGCCCATTCGGCGCCGCTGGGGCTGACCTTTCTCCAGGGGACCAACGCGCCGGCGTTATATCGGGACGGAGCGATGGTGCCGCTTCACGGGTCGTGGAACCGGTCGGTGAAGACGGGTGCCAAGGTCGTCTATTTCGCGTGGGACCCAGCGACTCAGCTGCCGGACCAGCAGATCGACCTCGTGAGCGGGTGGCTGGTGAGCGGGGCCTACTGGGGTCGTCCGGTGGACGCCGCGGCCGGTCCGGACGGAAGCATCTACATCTCGGATGACCAGAGCGGAACGATCTACCGGATGACCTACGCGGCACCACCGCCACCGCCACCACCGCCGCCGCCTCCAGCGTCGGTCGCAAAGTTCACCTACAGCTGCTCAGTTTTCAATTGCAGCTTCAACGCGAGCACATCGTCAAACGCAACGTCGTACTCCTGGGCTTTTGGCGACGGAGGCACAGCGACAGGAGTTACCGCGTCACACACCTTCCCGGGACGGGGTAGCTACGTCGTTACGCTCTCGACGCAGCCAACGGGAACTCTGTCGACTGCTTCGCAGACAGTTCGCTGCAAGCCGAAGGCCTGCTAGCGCGGATAAGAGACCGTGCGAGCCGTGAGTACAAACCTGAGGTAGAGAGCGTTCTAGGCAGATAGACGGCGCGCCCCGCCAGGTTTCACCGGCCGCGACATGGCGCGATAGCGCGCATCGCGGCCATAATTGCGGGATGCCGGTCTACCTTCGTTCACTTGTCGCCGCAACAGTCATCGGATTTGCA
>JBDSAK010000183.1:0-4191 GCA_039922195.1 Mycobacteriales bacterium | reverse complement strand
CGCGACCGTCTCCTTGACGAACTCGTAGGCGCGGTCGATGTACGACAGCGTCTGCTGCAGGTCGATGATGTAGATGCCGTTGCGCTCGGTGAAGATGAATCGCTTCATCTTGGGGTTCCACCTGCGGGTCTGGTGCCCGAAGTGGACGCCGCTCTCGAGCAACTGCTTCATTGTGACGACGGCCATGGCTGCATCGCCCTTCTGCGACCCGCCCGGCGTACGGCGATCAAGCCGCACGCCCGCTGCCGGGCCTGCCTCGGTTGTTGTGCCGGCGAGCTGCCGGCACCCTGACTTCCGCGGCGACGGCCCACCCGGCGAACCGGGACCGAGACGCGCCCCCCGGCCAGCGGGGATCTGCGGACGTGCGAAGTCGACCCGAGATGACCCGGATCGCTGCTGGCAGTGTCGCACAGGCCGCAGGCCCGGTCTAACGCCCTGCGCTCAAGCCGCCCGTGGCAGTCCCCGATGCACAGGAGATGGATCAGTCCGGCGACTATTTCGCACGCGCCCCCGAACGGCCCGCGGTGCACCTGGTGAGGGCGTCGGACCCGGCTGCGCCTTCCGGGGCAATCGGAATGGGTGCCCCGCAGCGGCGTCGGTGGGTAGCCGGGGTCGCGTTCGCTCTGGTCGCCTTGCTTGCCACCGTGCTGGCGCGGCCGATGCTCGGACGCTCTCCGATGAGGGACCGGGCCGTGACGGTTCCGCGGGCGGTCGGGGGGTTGCCCCTCGTCATCCGCGAAGGCACGCCGGACTACGCAACCACGATGATTGCGATCCGAGAGGGCAACTTCGGCTCCAGGCCCTCGATGAGCGCCGAGTACGTCCGCTTCGAGCCGCCCAAGGGCATCGTCACTTTGGTAGCCGGTCGCGCACCCATCAACACGACCGTGGGCGACGTGAGTCTCACAGTGCCGGAAGAGTGGCAGCGCTACGGAGCGATCACTTGCGCGCACCTGCACTTCGGGGGTTTGCGCTCCCGGGCGATGGTCTGCTGGTACTCCTCGGCAGAGTTCGGCGCTTCGGCCACATCTGGTCTAGGTTTCCCAGACCTGTCCGAACTCGCGGCCGCACTCGAGGCCGTCGTTCCAGAACTGCGTGACGGCGCCCGCGTCGGCTGACCCGCTCAGTCCGTAGCGGCTGGCTGTCCACAGATCAGGCCTCGGTCCGTTCCTGCGGTGCGCAGACCTGCAGGCTGTCCGCATGCTTCTTTCAAGGGTGCTCGCGTCGATGGCGCTGGTTACTCCCGTCGCGGTCGTCCAGCCGCAGCCGCCATGGACCGCGCCGCTCCCGGCGCCGCTCGCGGTCGTGCGTGCGTTCGATCCGCCGGACCAACAGTGGCTGCCTGGGCACCGCGGCGTGGATCTCGCGGCGACCGACGGAGCGATCGTGCGCGCGGCCGGCAGCGGTCGCGTCTCGTTCGCCGGGCAGCTCGCCGGCCGGGGCGTCGTCGTCGTGGTGAAGGCGGAGCTCAGGAGCACCTATGAGCCCGTGACGGCGTCGGTGCGCGTCTCGGAACTGGTCGACGCCGGCGATCCGATCGGCGCGCTCGAAGCAGGTCATCAGCCCTCGCGCCCGGCCGCCGCGGTCCTGCATTGGGGCGTGCGGCGCGGCGAAACTTACCTGGACCCGATGTCGATGCTCGCCGGCCCCAAGCCGGTCCGGCTGCTTCCGCATTGGCGCGGACCGCCGGCCGCAGCCGCCAGTGGCCACTACTACACGCCTCAGGGTGACAGACGGCCGCCCTCTGCCGTGCGGCAAGCGCCACCGGCTAGGCGACGCCGACCCGAGCCGGTTCGGGCGGCAACGGTTCTGGCCGTTGGCCTACTCGCGGCGGCTGCAATCAGCCGCGGGCCACCCTAGCGTCGCCGCTCGCGCACCACGGCGGTCACCATCGTGACGGCCAAGTCCACGGCGTCGTCGTTGTCCAGGCCCTGTTCGACGCAGAGCGACTCCCAGGTGCCGAACGCCATCACGTGGCCCACGGCTGCCTCGATCCGCCGGCGTCGCGGTCCGGTGCGGACTCGGAATCCCGCCATGACCACACCGCACATCTGAGCGTTCATCGCGGCGTTGTCGTTGCGCTGCGCGGTGGGTATCTGGGCCGCATCGCGGACTACTAGGGCGAGCATGGCCTGAGCGTCGCGGTAAAAACGGTAGACATCCGCCAACGCCACTGCGAGCCGCTCCACGGGATCGTGGATCAGGGTCCAGTGATCCGGTCGAGGCGGCTGCTGTTGCGACATCCAGCGGGCCGAGCAGGCAGCGAACATGCTGTCGAGATCAGGGAAGTGCCGGTAGACGGTCAGCCGGGTGACCCCTGCTTCCGCGGCGATCGCCGCAATGGTCGTGGCCGCAGGACCGAGTGTTCCGTGCAACGTGACGGCCGCGTCGACAATCCGCTGGCGCGTTTGCGCCACGGACTCGCCGCGCTTCGCCATGCGGTAGCCGCGATTCGTTGAACGCATCTGTTTACTCAACTCTTGACACGCCTCCGCCCGCCGGGTCACTCTCTTTTCACGGTACACCCGTGTTACTCCAATGAAAGGCAGCCACATGGAAACGAGCTACGTCCCGGACCTCACCATCGTGCAGCCGGGCGAAGGCCGCGTCGGGGGGCTCGCGCCCGGCATCGGCGTCGCGTTCAAGCTGTGGGGCAAGGACACCGGGGAGTCACTCTCGGTTGTAGAGCACCCGTTCGAGGTCGGCGCGCTGGTCCCGCCACACCTGCACACGCTCGAAGACGAGTACTCGATCATCACCGAAGGCGAGATCGGATTCCGATCCGGCGACCGCGAGGTGGTGCTGGGGGCCGGCGGCTACATCACCAAGCCGCGCGGGGAGATGCACGCGATGTGGAACGCCGGCAAGGTGCCGGCGCGGATGATCGAGATCATCAGCCCGGCCGGATTCGAGGGGTTCTTCCGGGAGATGAGCGACTACACAGGTGACTGTGGGCAGCGTGGCGAGGCGCCGTCGTGGCCAGTGATCGAGGAGATGGCCCATCGGTATGGCCTGCAGTTCGGTGCACCGGATTGGCTGCCGGACGTCGTACAACGCTATGGCCTGACGCCGCCGCCGTCGTAGCCGCGCAGGTGTGCAGCCGTCGCAGCGTTTCCTGCTCCGGCGCCAGGGCACGGGTGCGCTGTGAGCAGGCTCTTCGATGACTTCCCCGACCTGCCGCCTGATGACGGGCCGTCCATCACCCTCTACCGCGACGGGCCGCTGATCGTCCGAGGCAACTGTCGCATCGTTGATGCTGACGGCAGCCAGATCGACCCCGGCCGGGCGACCGTCGCGCTCTGCCGATGCGGACGATCCGCTCTCAAGCCCTTCTGCGACGGCAGCCACGTCGCGACCGGCTTCCGCGCGTCCGGCAGCGACGACCGCGATCGACCCCCGAACGGCGACGCGCAAGAGTCGGCTGCGCGCGCCCGAGCGCAACCGCTGACCGCGGTAGCAGGCACCGGCCCCCAGACGATACGAGAGCGCTGACTTACTGCGACCGGTTGGTCAGGCGACGACGGCGAACCGTTCGACCCCGAACCGCTCGAGTAACGCGCGACCCGCTGCCGCATCGAGCTCGAGGCAACATGCCGCACCCCAAAGCACATCAGCGCGAAGATCTGGTTCGGTAGCCACGAAAGAACCGCACAGGTCGACCGCGGCCAGTTGCTCGTGGACTGCATCCGCCTGGACGTGCTCATCGAAGAATCTTGTTGCGTCCCCGCCGTATCCCAGACGGCGAAGCCCGTTCGCATAACGCCGGTTCGGTGTCGTGGAGGTCATCTCGAGCGCCGCGAGGTGCCCGAGCGCTGCCCCCCGGTAACGGCGGTGCAGACCAAGCAGGGACATCACGTTGACCGTTGCGAACGTCTCGGCCGTCGCCTCCGGCCAGTAGGCGCCGTACGTGGCGTCTAGCCCTGCCGCTCGAAGCGTCCGCGCGAACAACTCCGCATGCATGCGGCCTGGCCGACCGCCGCCGTACTCGTCGGCCTGGATCTCCACCAGCGCCGCTTTCGTTCGGCCCGCTAGCCGCGGGATGACCCAGGTGTGCGGGTCGGCTTCCTTGAGGTGATAGATCGAGCGCTGCATCAGGAAAGCGCGGAACTGCTCGACGCTGGCCAGCCGCATCAGGTGCGACGACAGCGACGGTCCGTCGTCAGCATCAACTACGGCGCGCAGCGCGCGGTC
>JBDSAK010000182.1:0-15491 GCA_039922195.1 Mycobacteriales bacterium | reverse complement strand
GTCGCGTGGCGGCGAAGTCATCGAGGATGGCGAGCAAAGCGTCGACTTCCTCGCCGGCGGGGAAACGCACGAGGTGCAGTTCGTGTTCAGCGAGGATCCCGAGTCGGCACAACTGAAATTGCGCGCGGCGAGCTACGCCAAGCCCTGACCTGGAGGTCACACATGTCGGAGACGGTCGCGGTCATCGGAGCCGGACTCATGGGGTCGGGCATCGCCCAGGTAGCCGCGCAAGCCGGTCACGACGTCGTTCTGCGTGATGTGACCGCCGACGCGCTCGCGCGCGGCACCGGCGCCATCGAGGCCAGCTACGCGCGCTTCGTGTCGAAAGGCACGATGACGCAGTCCGACTGCGACGCGGCCCTCGGGCGGATCACCACCACGACCGATCTCGATGCTGTTGGCACCTCCGACATCGTCATCGAAGCGGTATTCGAATCGCTCGAGGTCAAGCGCGAGGTCTTCGCGCAGCTCGACTCGGTCTGCCAGCCCGGAGCCGTCCTCGCCACCAACACGAGCGCGCTGCCAGTCACGCAGATTGCCGCCGTCACCTCGCGGCCCGAGTACGTCGTCGGCACGCACTTCTTCTCGCCCGTCCCGATGATGAAGCTCTGCGAGCTGGTCCGCGGCTTCAAGACCAGCGACGAGACCCTCGCACGCGCTCGTGCCTTCGCCGAGGGCGTGGGCAAGACCTGCATCGTCGTCAGCCGCGACATCTCCGGCTTCGTGACGACCAGGCTCATTGCCGCGCTGTGCATGGAAGCGGCCCGGCTGGTCGAGTCGGGCGTCGCATCCGCCGACGATGTCGACAC
Source organism: Mycobacteriales bacterium (assembly GCA_039922195.1). Lineage (GTDB taxonomy): Bacteria > Actinomycetota > Actinomycetes > BP-191 > BP-191 > JBDTYE01. Next base: position 14,682 of record JBDSAK010000182.1, on the reverse strand, counting down.
GGCGTGCCGCCTCGGTTTCGGGCACGCGATGGGACCGCTGCGCACGATGGACCTGACCGGCATCGACATCCTCGTCAACGCGTCGCGCAACATCCACGACGGCAGCGGCGAGGATCAGTTCCTGCCGCCGGAACTGCTCGTTCGGATGGTCGCCGCGGGTGACCTCGGCCGGAAGACCGGTCGCGGGTTCTACACGTACGAGTAGCGGCCCCGGCCGCCGTACCATGGCGGGGTGACCAGCCCCGACCGCAGTGCCGTAGAGCGGGCGCTCGAGGAGATCCGGCCCCATCTGCACGGCGAGATCGAGCTGGTGGCGATCGTCGGCGACGAGGTCCGCGTCAGGCTCGGCGGCACCTGCACCGACTGCACCATGCGGCAGGTGACGCTGCGGACCGGGGTCGAGCACATCCTGCGCGCTCGGGTCCCCGGTGTCGGGGATGTCGTGGCGGTCTGACCGACAGCAAAAATCAGGACAATCCGGGCGGTTTGGGAGCTGAGGCCGCGTGGTACTACCCCGGAAAGTGTCCAGACCCCGGGGTCATGTCGAGGGGGCTCGTTTGAGCGCGCAGTCGCGCGACCTGTTCGTGCCCGAGATGTGGCGTGGCGAGATCGGGCTGGCCGGAGATCCGACCAGCGCCCGCGAGGCGCGAGCCTTCGTCCGGATGGCGCTGCACGAACGGGTGCCGGAAGCCACGCTGGACGACGCCCTCCTGCTGTCCAGCGAGATGGTGTCGAACGTCATCCGGCACGCCGGCACGCCGCTGACGCTCAGTGTCGAGATTCACCGCGGCTACCTGCGGATGACCGTCACCGACGGGGCGCAGCCGTTCGAGTCCGCGTCCGACGTGAGCGGGCAATCCGCGGAGCGAGAGTCCGGCCGGGGCATGGGCATCATCGCCTCCCTGAGCCGGCGCTGGGGTGTCGGATCGACGCCCATCGGCAAGTCGATCTGGGCCGAGCTCGCGACGTCGTAGTCTTGGGTGACTGCTTCGATGATGGGCGGGAAAGCCACCGGTATGCCCGTAGACAAGAGTGCCTGGCCCGCCGCGGCGCGTGAGATCACAACGTTCCTTCCCGACGTCGTCGTTCTCTTCAAGGACATCGCCCGCGACCCCCGCGTGTCCCGCGGCGCCAAGATCAAGGTCGGCGCAGCACTGGCGTACCTCGTATCACCCATCGACCTGATCGCCGACGTCATCCCCGGGGTCGGGATGCTCGACGACGTCGCGATCGTGGCGTATGCCGCGCGCGAACTCCTTGACGGGGCGGGCGCCGACATCGTCCGCGAGCACTGGCGCGGCAGCCAGCACGGTCTCGACGTCGTACTTCGGCTCGTCGACACAGACCTGCGGCCGCGGCGGATGCTGCGGTCCTTCGTCGTCGATGCCATCAGCGGCAAAGCACCCAGGGCGCGCGTCCGCGGCCGCGGGCGGGTGATCGACGGTGAGGTCGTCGACCGGAAGTCGGCTTCGAATGGCCGCTGACCCAGCAGCCGGCATGCAGCAGATTCGCGCCAACACCATCCTGCCCGCGACGCGAAGGCCGGTGACGCTGCACACCGCCGACGGGCTGGAGCTGGTCGGCCAGCTCGCGCTGCCGGTCAAGGTGCCGGCCGCGGCCACCGTGGTCTGTTGCCACCCGCTGCCCACGCACGGCGGCAACATGGACAGTCACCTGCTGCGCAAGGCCGCCTGGCGCCTGCCGGCACTGGCCGGCATTGCGGTGCTCCGGTTCAACACTCGCGGCACCCAGAGCAACGAGGGCAAGTCCCAGGGGGCATTCGACGGTGGTGAGCTCGAGCGGTACGACGTCGCCGCTGCGCTCGACCTCGTCGAATCCGAGGATCTGCCGGCACCCTGGTTGCTCGGCTGGTCGTTCGGTTCCGAACTCGTGCTGCGCTACGGCGCCGGCGACGCGTCGGTCGTTGGCGGATTCGTGATCTCACCGCCGCTCAAGCGCGCCGGTGACACCGATCTGGATCGGTGGGCCACGGCCGGCACGCCACTCGTGGCGATCGTGCCGGAGCACGACGACTATCTGCAGCCAGCTGCGGCCAGGCAGCGCTTTGCGCGCGTGCCGCAGTGCCGAGTCGTACCGATCGCGGGTGCCAAGCATCTGCTCGTCGGCCACGCCGAGGAGGTCCTCGACGAGCTTGCCGAGACGCTAGTCCCTGGCATCGGACCGCTCCCGCGCGAGCACCCCGTTGTACTGACGGCGCCGCCGCCTTGGGTCTAGTTTCCGGCTATGGCGCAGCTGCACCTGATCGAGACGGGTAGCGGCGCGCCGCTCGTCCTTTTGCATGCGTTCCCGCTCAACTCCTCGATGTGGGCCGCGCAAGTCGAGGCACTCGGCGACTCCTGGCGGGTGATCTGCCCCGATCAGCGAGGGTTCGGCGGGTCGCTGCTGCCCGATGCCGATGTCGATGCCGCGCCCTCGCTCGATGCGCTGGCCGACGATCTCGCCGAGCTTCTGGACGCGCGCCGCATCTCCGAGCCGGTGGTCCTCGCTGGTCTGTCGATGGGCGGCTACGTCGTGATGGCGTTCTGGCGGCGGCACCGCGAACGGGTGCGCGCGTTGGTCCTCGCCGACACCAAGGCGTCCGCCGATAGCCCCGAAGCGGCCGCGGGCCGCGAGCGGATCGCAGCCGAGGTCGTCAGTGCGGCGAGTTCGGCGCAGCTCGTGGACGAGTTGACGCCCACGCTGCTCGGCAGCACGACGCGGTCCGAGCGACCGCTCGTACTGGGCCGGGTAAAGGCCCTGGTCGAATCCGCGCCGCCCGACGCGGTCGCGTGGGCGCAGCGGGCGATGGCGGCGCGGCCGGATTCGTTCGCAGATCTGCGCACCGTCGACGTACCGGCACTTGTCATCGTCGGTGTCGAGGACGCGATCTCACCGCCGGCGGACGCGAGAGCGATGGCTGACGCGATGCCAGGCGCGAGGCTCGTCCAGATCCCGGCGGCCGGTCACCTCTCCGCGATAGAAGCGCCTGACGACTTCAACGCGGCGCTGGGGTCGTTCCTCGATCAGCTGCGCTGATGACGTCAGGAGTTGTCCTGGCGCGGGTGCACGACTTCGCTGCCGATGAGCGAGATCGCGGCTGCGGTGGGGACCGCGAGTACGGCGCCCAGCGCACCGAGCAACGTCCCGCCGATGAGAGCAGCGAGGATCGTTGCCAGTGGTGACACGTCCACGGTTGCCTTCATCACCCGCGGGACGAGGATGTAGTTCTCGAACTGCTGGTAGGCGATGAAGAACACCAGCGTCGCGATGCCGACTGCTGGCGAGACGAAGAAAGCGATGGCGGTGCACACGACTGCCGCGATGGTCGCGCCGACCAGCGGGATCAGGTCGAAGATCGCCACGAGCATCGCGAGTGCGAACGCGTAGGGCACACCCAACGCCGCGAACCACATCCCCGAGACCACGCCGGCTACCAGGGATGTGGCGAGGTTGCCGAGCACGTAACCACCGACACGGGCGAGGATCTCGTCGGTGAGCAGACCGACGCGGGGACGACGGGTGCGGGGGACGAGCCGCAGTGCGCCGCGTTTGATGCGGTCGTATGACCCCAGGAAGTAGAGCGTGAGGATCAACACGGTCAGCGTCTTGCCGATGACGGTGAACACCCCGATGGCCAGGTCGACGGCCTTCGCGGGTGCCGTGTCGCCCTGCTTCTTGACGATGCTGGTGATCTTGTCCTCGATCTTGAACTGCTTGTCCCACCGCTTGAACGTCTCGTTCTCGTTGCGCAGTGTCTCGAGGCGTTGGGGCAACTGCTCGCGGAACGCCGCGGCCTGCCGCACGATGGGTGGCACGGCCGCGGCGACGAAACCAGCGAAGAACAGCAGTACGCCGCCCATGACGACTGCGGCGGCCAGACCGCGCTTCAGTCCGCGTCGCTGCAAGAAGGTGACCGCCGGGTTGAGGCCGATCGCCAGGAATGCCGCGATGACGATCAGGACCAACACGTCGCTGACCCGGCGGACAGCCATCGCGAACACGACCGCGAGCAGCACGCCGAGCGTCGCCACGAAGGCGATGACGAACGGCGACCGATGGTTCATCGGCTCGCCGACTTCGCCGAACGGGTGCTCTGCATCGACGCCGGCGGCGAACTCGTGGATGTTGGGATCGGTCAGCGGGTTCTCGTCGGGCAGCAGGCCCATCGCCTCGGCCGCCGTGTGCGTCTTATCGGCGAACTCCTCGGCGAGCCCTTGGGCGACCTCGGCGGCCTGTTCGGATAGCTCGGCGGCGTGTTCGGATACCTCGGCGGCGTGCTCGGATACCTCGGCGGCGCGCTCGGCCGCCTGGGCGCCCGCCTCGGCATGCTCGGCGCGTTCTTCGGCTGCCTCGGCGCGGTCGCCCGCCGCTTCCGCTCGGTCGGCGGAGGCGCTGGCGTCTTTGTCGCGGGTGGGCATATCGACACCGTATCTGCCGCTTCCGCACGCAGCGCGTAGGGTCGTCGCAACGGCGTGTGCGCGCCGCCCGGACCACGGCGACGTCGGAGGCAGCTAGTGACAGCGGCGGCGGATTCGCACGGCGCCACGCACGAGCACAGCGGGATCCAGGAGTTCCACCAGGACGGCATGGCCGCGCGGATGAACTGGCTGCGGGCCGGCGTACTCGGCGCGAACGACGGCATCGTGTCGATCGCCGGTCTGGTGGTCGGCGTGGCCGGCGCGACGGTGTCCCGAGAGTCGATCTTGACCGTCGGCGCCGCGGGACTGGTCGCCGGGGCAGTGTCGATGGCGCTCGGCGAGTACGTGTCGGTCAGCAGCCAGCGTGACAGCGAGCGGGCGTTGCTGGCGAAGGAACGGCGCGAGCTCGAGGAGAGCCCCGAGACCGAGCTCGCCGAGCTGGTCGGCATCTACCGGAAGAAGGGGCTCTCGCCCGAGACGGCCAAGCGGGTGGCCGACGAATTGACGGCGATCGATCCGTTCGCGGCTCACGTCGACGCGGAATTGGGCATCGATCCCTACGCCCTGACCAATGCCTGGCACGCAGCGGCCGCGTCCGTCGTCGCGTTCACGGTGGGCGGGCTGCTTCCATTGATGGCGATCCTGCTGCCGCGCGAGTCAGCGCGGGTCCCGATCACTTTCGTTGCCGTACTCATGGCGCTCGCCATTACCGGGACCATCAGCGCGCGGATCGGCGGCGCGCATGTGCGCCGGGCCATCGTGCGCAATGTCATCGGCGGGGGACTTGGCATGCTGGTGACGTTCGGCATCGGGATCCTGATCGGCAACCAGGTCGACATCGGCTAGCGAACCACGGTGCCGCCCGGCGGCCTGTACGAGTTCGGTGAGTACGCCGCCAACGCTCTTCGGGTGCACGAAGGCGATGGCCGCTCCCATGCTGCCGTGGCGGGGCTGTTCGTCCACCAACTGCAGTCCTCTACCGATCAGCTCGGTGATCGCGTCGCTGACGTTGTCGACGCCGTACCCGATGTGGTGCACGCCCTCGCCGTGTCGGGCGAGAAAGCGCGCAACTGGCGAGTCATCTCGGGTCGGTTGCAGTAGCTGAATGTACGAACCGCCGACGTCGAGCATTGCCTCCCGCACGCCCTGCGTCTCGTTGACCTCGGTGTGTGCGACGGTGAGCCCGAATGTCGACTCGTAGAAGCCCACGCGCTCCTCGAGGTCGTGGCAGGCGATCCCGACGTGGTCGATCCGGGCGAACATCGGCAGCATGCAGGCACCTTCCGGGGTAGCGGAGACCGAACGTTATCCTGGCGCTGTAGGTCCCATCCTGTGAGGAGGCCCGATGACCGGTGCGGTGATCGTGGCGGGCGCGCGGACGCCGATCGGCAAGCTGTCGGGCACACTGGCGACGCGCGCGGCGACCGATCTGGGCGGTGTTGCCATCGCGGCGGCGCTTGCGCGGGCCGGACTCGCCGGCGACTCGATCGACTACGTCCTGATGGGCCAGGTCCTGCAGGCCGGTGCGGGGCAGATCCCCGCGCGCCAGGCAGCCGTCAACGGCGGGGTACCGATGACGGTTCCGGCGCTGACCGTCAACAAGGTGTGCCTGTCGGGCCTCACTGCGATCGCGCTGGCTGATCAGCTCATTCGCGCCGGCGAGATCACGGTCGCCGTCGCCGGCGGGATGGAGTCGATGACGCAGGCACCGCATTTGCTGCTCGACTCCCGGGGCGGGTTCACGTTCGGCGACGTGACGATGCGCGACCACATGGCGTACGACGGACTGTTCTGCGCGTTCGACCAGGTGGCGATGGGGGAGTCGACCGAGCGCTACAACGCCAAGCTCGGCATCACCCGCGAGGAGCAGGACGAGTGGGCAGCCCGCTCGCATGCACGGGCGTCGGCCGCGAGCGCCGGCGGCCGCTTCGCCGATGAGCTCGCGCCGGTCCGGGTGCCGCAGAAGCGCGGCGATGACCTACTCGTCAGCGTCGACGAAGGTGTGCGCGCGGACACGACGGTCGAGACACTCGCGAAGCTGCGGCCGGCGTTCGCACCGGACGGCACCATCACGGCCGGCAGTGCCTCGCAGATCTCCGACGGCGGGTGCGCGTTGATCGTCACCAGCGCCGAGTACGCCGCCGCGAACGGCTTGCCGGTGCTCGCCGAGATCGTGGCGCACGGGATGGTGGCCGGACCGGATGCATCGCTGCAGTCGCAGCCCTCCGGCGCGATCGCGCGCGCGCTCGAGAAGGCCGGCATGTCGGTAGCCGACCTCGACCTGGTCGAGATCAACGAGGCCTTCGCCTCCGTCGTCATCCAGTCGATGCGCGACCTCTCGCTCGACCCCGACATCGTCAACGTCGACGGCGGAGCTATCGCCCTCGGCCACCCGAGCGGCATGTCCGGCGCCCGTCTCGTGCTGCACCTGGTCGCCGAGCTGCGCCGGCGCGGCGGCGGCATCGGTGCCGCCGGTCTGTGCGGCGGTGGCGGCCAGGGTGACGCGCTCCTGCTGCGCGTGGCCGGCTGAATGTCCCAGCCCGACGGCGTACCGCGTGACGCGCGTGCGATAGCTCGGCTGATCTCTCTCGTCGAGGACGGCGGCCCCGAGTTGCGTGACGTGATGGCGGGACTCGCGCCGCAGACCGGCCGAGCGCGCGTCATCGGACTCACGGGGTCGCCCGGCGTCGGCAAATCCACGACGACCGCTGGGCTGATCTCGGCGTACCGCAGAGAAGGGCTGCGGGTCGGCGTACTCGCCATCGATCCCTCTTCTCCGTTCTCCGGCGGTGCATTGCTCGGTGACCGGGTGCGCATGCAGGAGCACGCCGGCGACGACGGCGTCTACATCAGGTCGATGGCGTCCCGAGGTCACCTCGGGGGCTTGTCGCGCGCGACACCTCAGGCGGTGCGGGTGCTCGACGCGGCCGGCTTCGACGTTGTACTCGTCGAAACGGTCGGCGTGGGTCAGGCCGAAGTCGACGTGGCGGCGCTCGCTGACACGACGGTCGTGCTTCTCGCACCGGGCATGGGCGACTCGATCCAAGCGGCCAAGGCGGGAATCCTCGAGGTCGCCGACGTGCTCGTGGTCAACAAGGCCGACCGCGACGGCGCGAACAACACCGTGCGGGATTTGCAAGCAATGCTGTCGTACGCCGAGAGCGACGCGGCAGCGTGGTCGCCCCCGATCGTGCGCACCATCGCCTCCGAAGGAACGGGGCTTGCGGAACTCGTCGGGGCAATCGAGGCGCATCGCAGCTGGGCGCACGACAACGGCCAGCTGGTGCGGCGGCGCATCGAGCGGGCGTCCGCGGAGGTGCGCGCGCTCCTCATTGATCGCCTGCACGCTCGTCTCGACGCTGCAGACGTTGCAGGGGCCTTGCTCCGGCTGGCGAGCGAGGTGGCCGAGGGCAAGCTGGACGCGTACGCAGCCGCCGACGAGCTGGCGGCTCGTTCGGCCTAACGTTTTAGCCGGGCGTGTCGATATTCGGCACATGACTCTGCGCGCCCGCCCGACCGGAGACGTCCTCTCCGGCGTCATGCGTCCCGGCAGCTGGCTGCTTTCCCGGCTTCGCTACGTCTGGAAGTTCGTGATCATCGGCCTTGCGCTGATGCTGCCGCTGGCATTCGTGGCCACGTCCTACGTGGACCAGCAACGCGCCAGCCAGGCGTTCAGCGCCAAGGAGCGGGTCGGTTTGCGCTACCTGGCGGCGACCACCGGCGTCCTCGACGAACTCATCGCCTCCCGCGCCGCCGCCGTCAGTGCGGCGATCGACGGCGCGCCGGTAGCGACGATGCGCGCGGAGCTGACTGCGGCGATCGGTGCCCTGGACGCGGCCGATTCGAGGGACGGCGACGAACTCGGCCTGCGCTCGAAGTGGACGGAGGTGCAGGCGGCGATCACCGCCGGCGTCGCGAAGCCCGGCGACGCCCGGGCGGTGTTCTACGCGTACTCCGCCGCCGTGGATTCGGTGCTCAAACTCGTAGTCGAGATCGGCGAGAGATCGAATCTGATCCTCGATCCCGACCTCGACTCGTTCTACGTGATGGACGCATTGGTGACCCAGCTGCCCCGGCTGTCCGACAGCGCCGGCAGGGTGGCGGACCTGCAGCATGTGATGACGACCGAGCGCACGGACGACGAGGAGATCCTCGACCGCGAGGCGTACACACTCGCCAATTCCACGCTCGTCACCGCGACCGCCACTCTTGCGGCAAACCTGAACACTGCGACGACGGCGACCTCCGACGACTCGCTGGGTGCGGACATCGCCAAGCCGAGCGAGACCCTGGCGGCGAAGGGGAACAGGCTGGCGAACGAGGGCGCGTCCGTAGTCACCGTTGGTTCCGCGCTGATGATCACGGCGGACGACTACCACGAAGCCGCGACCAAGCTGCGTACGGGGGCCCAAGCCGCCCTCGATCGCCTGCTGGTGACACGCATCGGGGGTCTCCAGCGGCAAGAACGGCTCGTCGAGTTGGTCGCGCTGGTCGGCGGACTGCTTGCGGCGTACCTGTTCTACGCGTTCTACCGGTCGGTGACCCGCTCGGTCGGCGCCGTCGTCGCAGCCACCCGCAGGCTTGCGGAAGGCGACCTCACGACGCGCGTCCGGGTGGACGGGCGCGACGAGCTTGCGGACATCGCGGTGGCCGTCAACGCGGCGGTCGACCGGATGCGAGCCGCCCTCATGAGCATCGCGGACCACGCCAGCAGCCTCGACAGCGCCTCGACCGAGGTCAGCGTCGTCAGCCGCTCGCTGTCCAGTCTCGCCGACGAAACGGAAAGTCACTCCAAGGTCGTTGCTGAGGCGGCCGAGGAGGTAGCGCAGCAGGTGCAGGTCGTCGTCACCGAGCAGCTCTCCGAAAGTCTCAAGGACTTCGCGAGCACTGCGGTCAGCGCCAACCAGGTGCTCTCTGCGGCCAACCGCGCCGTCCTGACCGTGACCGGCAACGAAGAGCGCATGGAGCGGCTCGCCGAGAGCAGCCGCGCCATCGGCGAAATCGTGCAGCTCATCAACTCGATAGCCGAGCAGACCAACCTGCTCGCGCTCAACGCGACGATCGAGGCGGCCCACGCGGGCACGGCGGGCAAGGGCTTCGGCATCGTTGCGAGCGAGGTGAAGGATCTCGCGCGGGAGACTGCGCAGGCGACTGAGTCCATCAGCCAGCGGGTGAAGGCCATCCGGACCGAAGCCGACCTCGCGATGGTTGCGGCGTCCCAGGCCAAAGACGCGATCCTGGAGATCCAGGAGAACCAGCAGTCGATCGCGGTGTCCATGGAGGAGCAGACCGTGTTGGCGGGCGGCATCGGCCGATCCCTGGGCGACGCGGTAGAACGCAGCACATCGGTGGCGCGGGACGTTGCCAGCTTCTCGCAGACCGCCGGCGAGACCAGCAGCGGGGCCCGCGACCTCTCGGCGTCGGCCGCGCACCTGGCGGCAGTGGCCGCACAGCTGACGAGCGTCGTGCAAGGCTTCACCGTCTGAGCTGTTCGCGCTCTGCGCATACAGTGAAGGCGCAAGCCTTCGCGAGGAGTGCGCGGTGACTGACAACAACCCTGTGACCGACGATCGATCCGGCCGGGCCCGCTGGCAGGCCCGGTACGACGCGGCGCCGCGTCGGGATGTGGACTTCACCACGCTGTCGGGCGTTGCGGTCGAGCCGGTCTATGGTCCGCAGCGAGGTGCCGAGCCGCCAGATTTCGATGGTATCGGCTGGCCCGGCGAGTTCCCGTTCACCCGTGGCCTGTATGCGGGTGGTTACCGCACCCGGCCGTGGACGATCCGGCAGTTCGCCGGTTTCGGCAACGCGACGCAGACCAACGAGCGGTACAAGATGATCCTGGCCGAGGGTGGCGGCGGACTTTCGGTGGCGTTCGACATGCCAACGCTCATGGGCCGCGACTCGGACGATGCACGCGCTGTCGGCGAGGTGGGGCATTGCGGTGTCGCCATCGACTCCGCGGTCGACATGGAGACGCTGTTCGCCGACATCCCGCTCGGTGGCGTCACCACCTCGATGACCATCAGCGGTCCGGCGGTGCCGGTGTTCTGCATGTATCTCGTCGCAGCGGAGCGTCAGGGTGTCGACCTGCGCACCTTGGATGGCACCCTGCAGACCGACATCTTCAAGGAGTACATCGCGCAGAAGGAGTGGCTGTTCCCGCCGCAGCCGCACCTGCGGCTGATCGGCGACCTGATGGAGTACTGCGCCGCCGAAATGCCGCGCTACAAGCCGCTTTCGGTGTCCGGCTATCACATCCGCGAGGCCGGCTCGACGGCGGCGCAAGAGTTGGCTTTCACTCTCGCCGACGGTTTCGCCTACGTCGAACTCGGGATTTCCCGCGGCCTCGACGTCGATGTCTTCGCGCCAGGCTTGAGCTTCTTCTTCGACGCGCACATCGACTTCTTCGAGGAGATCGCGAAGTTCCGCGCCGCCCGGCGCATCTGGGCGCGCTGGCTGCGGGATGTGTACGGCGCGAAGACCGAGCGCGCGCAGTGGCTGCGCTTCCACACCCAGACCGCGGGTGTCTCGCTCACGGCTCAGCAACCCGACAACAACATCGTGCGTACGGCGGTCGAGGCGCTGGCCGCCGTACTCGGTGGGACGAACTCCTTGCACACCAACGCGTTGGACGAAGTGCTCGCCCTGCCGAGTGCGCGCGCCGCACAGATCGCGCTGCGCACCCAGCAGGTCATCGCAGAGGAGACCGGTGTCGTCAACGTCGCCGACCCGCTCGGTGGTTCTTGGTACGTCGAGGCGCTGACCGACCGGCTCGAAGCGGAAGCCGAGGCCGTGTTCGCGACGGTGCGTGACATGGGGGCGGACGACACGATCCTGTCCGGCGTGCTGCGCGGCATCGAGGACGGCTGGTTCATGTCCGAGATCGCCGACGCGGCCTTCCAGTACCAACGAGCGGTCGAGAAGGGTGACAAGCGAGTCGTCGGCGTCAACGTGTTCACCGGCTCGATCGACGAGCCGCTCGACATCCTGCGCGTGTCGCACGAGGTCGAGCGCGAGCAGAACCGGCTGCTCGGCGAGCGGCGCGCCGGGCGCGATGACAGTGCAGTGCAGCAGGCGCTGACGCACCTGGTCGATGTCGCGCGGAGTTCCGCGAACATGGTGCCCGCGATGCTCGACGCAGCACGCGCCGAGGCGACGCTCGGCGAGATCTGCGGCGCGCTGCGTGACGAATGGGGCAGCTACACCGAACCCCCACGCTTCTGACGTGACTCCGGTGGCGAGGTCGGGTCTGCCGGTGCGTCATGTCGTCGGCGAGCCGAGGGCCGAAGTGGACCGCAACGATTGGCCGATGACCCTGCCGGTGGTGCGTCAGGTCGTTGACGAGGGCATCGATCTCGGCCCGCTCACCGTCCTCATCGGTGAGAACGGATCCGGCAAGTCGACGCTCGTCGAGGCGATCGCGCTGGCATTCGGAATGTCCCGCGAGGGTGGTTCGACGGGCGCCATGCACAGCACCCGGCCGACGGAGTCGCCGTTGTGGACGTCGTTGCAACTGGTCCGTGACGCCGGCTCGTCCCGGTGGGGCTTCTTCCTGCGCGCCGAGACGATGCACGGCTACTACACCTATTTGGAGGAGCACGCGGGTGGCCGCGACCCCCGTTTCCACGAGATGTCGCACGGCGAATCGTTTCTGGAGGTGCTCGCGTCTCGTTTCACCGGGCCTGGGCTATATCTGCTCGACGAGCGCGAATCCGCACTTTCCTTCAGCGGCTGCCTCGCGCTCGTCGGCCTGCTGCACGACGTGGCCACGCGGGGCAACGCGCAGGCGATCGTCGCAACGCACTCACCGGTGATCGCCGCCGTACCGGGCGCGACGATCTACGAAGTGGGCGAGTGGGGACTTCGCCAGACATCGTGGGAACAACTGACACTCGTCGACCACTGGCGCTCATTCCTCGATTCGCCAGAGCGCTACCTGCGCCATGTTCTCTGACCGCGAATCACCGGCGGCGACGGACCTGCCCCAGATCCACAACGGTGGTGACACCTCCGTGGCGAGGCGTCAGTCTCGGGCGTACCGTGCTGTCCGTGTCGAACGCCGGAGTCCGGACGGGAAAGCGGGCTCGGCTCTCGTTCGCATCCGTCGCCGCGGCAGTCATCCTGACGGCATGCGCCGGCGCCGGCACGAACGCGCCGGCCGTCGGTCCACCGCCTCCAGCTGCCGACCTGCCGTCCGCGACTGCGGCGAGCGCGGCTGCACCCAGCGAGTCGCTGTTGCCGCTTCCTTCGACGGAGGTCGTGCGGGACGAGGGCCCGAGCATCAACTGGGACCTGCCATTCGGTGCCCGCGCGACGATCCCGGATATCGACACTGCTCTGACCGCCGCTCCCGGGCTGTCCTACCGACCGTTCGAGCCTGCGCTCGGGCTAACACCGACCGTCGTGCAGCGGGCAGGTGACTGGCTCGTCGCGGTCTATCGCTTCCCCTCGGGTGGTGCTTTCCGATCGGACGGCAGGATCACCGTGACCCAGGTCAAGGCCGAGGGCGCCGACGCGTACCTCCACGTCGGTGCAGGCTCGACCGGTTCTGAGGCAGACCCGGACTTCGTCGCCACGACGGTCGAGGTCGGCGGCCGGCCGGCCCGGTTGCTCGTCAACACACGCATCGACGTCGGGCGGGTGATCCTGGACGTCGACGACGTTCGCGTGGACGTCACCGGCCCGGACGCGCCGCCCGCGGCTGTGCTGGACATTGCTGCGAAGGTGCTGAACTCGCCGCGGCTCGGACCCGCCGAGGCAGGCGGCAGGTGCCCCCCGATCCCGACCAGCAGCTTCCCCCTGGAGGGCCCGGTTCCCCTCGTCGCGCTCGAGGTGAACCTCATGTCGGAGTGGACGCTGCGACGCGAAGAGCGTTTGGTTGTCGTACCGAAGGGCGTGACCGAAGAATTGGTCGCTTCACCGGACGTTACGGGTGTCGTCCGCATGGAGTCGGCCGGACCCCAGCCATCGGGATACGGGACGAATTTCGTGGCCGTGGCGCCGGGCACGACGACGATCAGCGCCACCGATTCCTCGGGGGTCGTGTACCGCATGGTTGTGCACGTCGTGTGTTGAGGGAAGCGCGCGCAATTCGGGCTAACCCGGTGCGGGATGGGAACATGCGTCGACGACGGATCCCCTACGCCGAGGTGCCTGAACATGGTCGGACCGAGCGACTTCACGATTCCCGGCACGGTCGCAGCTGCGAAGCCGCCGGCCGCGAACGTCATGGACGTGACCGAGGCGACGTTCGAAACCGACGTCGTCCGCCGATCGCAACAGGTGCCCGTCGTCCTCGACTTCTGGGCGTCGTGGTGCGGCCCATGCCGCCAGCTGAGCCCGATTCTCGAGAAGCTCGCCGCGGAGGGCGACGGCTCCTGGGTGCTCGCGAAGATCGACGTCGACGCCAATCCGGCACTGGCTCAGGCCGCGCAGGTGCAGGGCATTCCCGCGGTCAAGGCGGTGGTCGGAGGTCAGATCGTCGGGGAGTTCACCGGCGCCATGCCGGAGGCCCAGGTCCGTGCCTGGATCTCGGAGCTGCTCACGGTGGCCGGCAGCGCTGCCCCGCCCGCGGCCGGATCACCCGCGGCTGACGGGCCGCCCACCGAACCACCGGTCCCGCCCGAACCACCGGTCCCGCCTGGACTGGCGCTCGCCGACGACGCCCTGCGCCAGGGCGATGTCGCTGCCGCACAGGCGGCGTACGAGGCCTATCTCAACGACAACCCGGCGGACGTCGCGGCCAAGCAGGGGCTGGCGATGACGCGGCTGCTGCAGCGCGCCGAGTCGTACGACGACGCGGCCCTGCGACTCGGCGCCGGCGAAGACACAGACATCACCCTGGCCCGCGCGGACGTCGAACTCCTCGAGGGCCGGGTCGACGAGGCTTTCGGTCCGCTCATCGACCTGGTCCGGCGTACCGACGGCGACGAACGCGAACGCATCCGCAACCGCCTGGTTGAACTGTTTGACGTCGTCCCGGCGGGCGACCCGCGGCTCGCCACGGCACGCCGATCACTTGCCAACGCATTGTTCTAAACCAGCTCGGTCTGATCGAAAGGATCGCTGTGCTCGTCTCGCGCGAATATCCCGTCTCTCCCGGTGAGCTGCTTGACGTCCTGACGGACCAGGCGTTTCTCGACGCCCGCAACGAGAACTTCGGCGGCAAGGCGCCCAGCACCATCGAGCGCAGCAGCGAGTCGGTCGTCGTCGTCACGCCCCGTCAGCTGCCGCTCGATCAAGTGCCCGCGGCTTTCAAGAG
>JBDSAK010000181.1:0-5304 GCA_039922195.1 Mycobacteriales bacterium | reverse complement strand
ACGATGGTCGCCGGCCGCAGCGCCACCGTGGAGATCTGCGGATGCGCCAGCGCGAACTGCGCGACGAGGTCTTCGATACGCACAAAGTCGCCGACCACCGATTCGTCGTCGGCCGCCCGCAGCGCGTCGCCCTCCTTCAGGAACGGCGGATTGTCGGGCAGCGCGCCGTACACCATCGCCGAGCTGAGCACGACGACACGGCGAACGCGGGCGATCGCTGCTGCTGCGAGAAGAGTCCGCACCCCTTCGAGATTGCCGGCACGTCGATCCGCCGCGCGGGACTCAGGATCCTGACCGATCGCGGTGTGCACCACGACGTCGACTCGGTCGAGTGCGTGGGCGAACGAGGGATGGCGTACGTCGGCGGTGCGCCAGGCGATCGTGGCGGTCGGCGACGAGGTGAGGTCGATGCCGTGCGCCGCCCGCTTGCGCATAGACGTCGCGGAAGAGTCGATCGCAATCACCGAGCCGACCGCACTGTTGGCCGCGAGCGCGCGCACGACGTGATCCCCGAGCGAGCAAGCAGCTCCGGTGACGGCGACCGTCAGCGGACCGGTGGCCGGTGTCGAGACAGCGACCACGGGGTCGGTCCGGCGCACGCGAGAGCGCGTCACGCCGCGCCTCGGTCTACCGTTGAACCCATGAGCTTCTTCTCTGTTCGATTGACCGGCACCGCCCGGCTGGCCCGCGCGTTGGAGTGGTCATGACCAACTTCCCGTTCGGATTCTCTCCTATTGGCGGCGCGGGCGGCGGCGGTGATTTCTCGGGCATCCCGTTCTTCGCGGAACTTCAGCGACTCATGTCCGGCAGCGGCGGCCCGGTCAACTGGGAACTCGCGGGACAAATGGCAACAGCGGGTGCCAGGTCGGAGCGACCGGCCATCAGCGCCGACGCCGCGTCCGGTGGTGACGTCGCCGAATCGCTGCGGCTCGCCGAGCTCTGGCTCGACGCGGTGACGACGCTGCCGGCGGGGGCGTCGCTCGCCGAGGCATGGACGCGCACTCGCTGGGTCGAGGCAACTCTCGCGACCTGGCAGACGTTGTGCGATCCCGTCGCCGGCCGAGTCGTCGCCGCGATGAAGGGCGCGCTCCCGGCCGAACTCGGCGCGCCGGCCGGACCGCTCGACAACGTCATGAACCAGATCGGCGGGCTGATGTTCGGCATGCAGGTCGGGCAGGCACTCGGCGCTCTCGCCGGCGAAGTCCTGTCGTCCACGGATGTGGGGTTGCCGATCGGTCCCGCGGCAACGGCGGCGTTGCTGCCGGAAAACATCGCGGCGTTCGGCGCCGACCTCGGGGTGCCGCCGGCGGAGGTGCAGCTGTACGTGGCGCTGCGCGAGGCGGCGTACCACCGGCTGTTCGGTCATGTGTCGTGGCTGCGCGGTCAGCTGCTGTCAGCGGTCGAGTCCTATGCACAGGGCATCACGATCGACACTGAGCGGATGGAATCGGCGATGGCATCGGTCGATCCGGCCGACCCCGCGAGCCTGCAGAACGCACTGTCCGGCGGGTTGTTCGAGCAGGAGGACTCACCCGCGCAGCGCGCCTCGCTGGCCCGGCTCGAATTGTTGCTCGCCTTGATCGAAGGCTGGGTCGACCACGTCTGCGATGCCGCGGCCGGCGCGCATCTGCCGAGCGCCGCAGCGATGCGCGAGACGGTACGCCGCCGCCGCGCGGCCGGTGGTCCCGCGGAGCAGACGTTCGCGACGCTCGTCGGCCTGGAACTGCGACCGCGGCGGCTGCGCGAGGCGGCAGCGCTGTGGGAGGCATTGACCGAAGCACGCGGGATCGATGGCCGCGACGACGTCTGGCGCCACCCCGACCTGCTGCCGGACAGCGACGCGCTCGACCATCCGGCGGCGTTCGCGACGCGTGCCGACGACGACGCATTCACCCTCGACGCGAGCGATGTCGACGGGCCGATGGGCGAGGACGGACCGGCCGAGAGCTGACCGGGACGCACGCTGGCACGAACACTGTCGGCCGGCTGGCGCCGATCGGCAGGGCCGACAGCCGCGCGTCAGTAGCCCCCGAGGAGTGCGCGCGTTGCGTCCCACCCCTCGAGCCCGTAGTCCAGGAAGCGAATGTCATCCGGAGTTCGGAGCCGATGCCACCCCGAGACCACTACGAGCGCATCGGCACGAGGCGCCGCGGCCGTCAGCTGGGCCAGCGCGCCCGCGGTGTCGAGACCGACACCGGCGTCGAGGAACCACTGCGCCGCAGGCAATCTCGCTGCTAGTGCGACCAGCCCGACGTGGGCCGGGCACACGGCGATGTCCGCGCCAGTGAGCGCGGAGAACAGCTTGCCGACGAGAAGCCCGGGCAGATCCGGTGCGTCGCCGGCAACGACAACCGCGTCGCTCGCGCCGAGTTGGTGCACCGCGGCCAGTGCGGCCGCGGTCGTCTGCGCGGTCTCACCTGCCTCGACGGTCGCGCCGTGCGAGCCGGGCCAACGCATAGACCTCAGCGCGGCGGCGTACGCCGGTGGGCAAGCGATGATCGCTGACTCGCATTGATCCAGATCGTTCAGCCCGTCGGCCGCGTCCTCGATCAGGGCGAGCGCGAAGGCGTGCGGGTCGATCCCCGGCGGGGCGGACGTCGGCTGTCCGGCCATGGCAAGCACAGCGGCGATCCGGCGGCTCATGCTCAGGCGACATCGTCGGCGAACACGTCCGCACACTCGTCGTCATCGCCGCTTGGAGCAGAGCCGTCGATGGCGGCAAAGCCGAGCAGGTAGCCCCGCGCGAGTTCGGCGCGCGGATAGGCCGCGACGAGATCCCAGAACGCCGGCGAGTGGTCGGGGACCCGCAGGTGCGCGAGCTCGTGGACGAGGACGTAGTCGAGCACCCAGAGCGGTGCTCCGCGCAGCCGGTCGGAGATGCGGATGGACTTGTCGGACGGTGTGCACGACCCCCATCGGCTGGCCATGTTGCCGACCCACCGCACCGACGCCGGCTTCGCCCGGCCGCCGAAGTAGCGCGCTGACAGTGCCGCCGAGCGGGCCGCGAGTCCGTCGTCGGACGGCTTGCGGCGCGCGTCCTGCTTTGCGAGCCGTTCGACCATGACGTCGACCCAGCGCACCTCGTCGGCAGCACTGGTGCGCGCGGGCAACAGCAGGACGGTGCGATCCCCGTCGCGATACGCCGAGATGGTGCGGCGGCGGCGCGCGCTGCGAACGACCTCGACGGTGCTGCCGTCGGCGGCCATCCGCAAGGTGCTGATGCGGTCTTGCGAGGGGCGGGTCGTGGGCATGTCGCAGACGCTACCCGCGCCCAGTGACCAAACCGCGCCGCCACACACGATCTGTGGACAACGGCTCTGCGCCCCGCCGCCCCCCCACCCCACCCCACCCCACGCCCCCCACAGGCGAAGTGACCTGTGACCGTGAATCGCCACGCTCAACTCGCTCGGAAACTCAACGCGATAGGTCATTTCAGTCACGTCGCGGGCCAGAAACCACGGCGGCGAAGGCGGCTGCCGATTCGCGGCCCGGCGTCAGCCAGGTGGATGACGGGCAGAATTTTCTTCATCCACAACCGAGTGGCGGAGTACCTGCAGGCCAGCGGCTCGAGCGCGCCTGCTTGCCCACACGTTGATGCGCGGCATCCACAGGAACACTCCGCCGCGCCCACAGGATGTCCCCAGCACTATCCACAGGCCCGCGTTGACGCTGCCGGGACGGCTCCGTACGTTGCACGACAACGGAGCCCTCGGGAGCTGCCGTCACCACTCGCAAGGGGAAGGCGAGTGGCGGCGCAGCTGTCGGGGGCTTCGTGAACGTCCGGTCCGGGTGCTCGAGTGAACCGACCGGCGCGGCGGGCCGGTGCGCGCGGTGCTACCCGCTGCGGTGCGTGGCGAGGGGCTAGGCGGCGGCCTTCGCCCAGCTGCTTGTTGTCGCCGTGGTCGGTGCGACGGCCACCACGGTCGCCGTGACAGTGCACACCCCGTGCTCGGTCACCCCGATCTGCTGCGCGGCGGCCTTCGACAAGTCGAGGAAGCGCCCGCGCACGTAGGGACCGCGGTCGTTGACACGTACGACGACGCACCGGCCGGCGCGGCAGACGCGCAGCCGGGTGCCGAAGGGCAGTGTCTTGTGCGCGGCGGTGAGTTGGTAGGTGTCGAACCGCTCGCCGTTCGCCGTCCGCCGGCCCTGGAACCCAGGCCCGTACCAGGACGCGCGGCCGGTGTAGGTCGGCCCGATGACGCGGACGGCGGGGCCGGACCGCGCGGCCGAAACCTTGCGCGGTGCGACACGCGGCGGCACCGGCGCGGCGGCAGGAGCGGCGAGCACCGAGTAGGTCACCGGGCGGGCGAGCAGCGCGGCAGACTGTGCCGCGACCGGGGCATCGAGAGGCGCCGAGGAAGCGGACGTGGGAGGAGCCTGAATACTCGTGTCAGCGGTCGCCACGCCGGCCGACAAGATGGCCGCACAGAATACGGCGCCGGTCGCGATCACGACGCGCCGGTGGTCATGGCCAGCCGCGGTCCGGCAAACGGTGGTTCGAAACATGTGAGCACGGCGTCCGTGCCGCGCTACGCGGTCACAGCGGCCTTCATCGTGCCCCGGCCTGGAGG
Organism: Mycobacteriales bacterium; assembly: GCA_039922195.1. GTDB lineage: Bacteria > Actinomycetota > Actinomycetes > BP-191 > BP-191 > JBDTYE01. The sequence goes on along the minus strand of JBDSAK010000181.1, from coordinate 730 downwards.
TCGGTTGGTCCATTCGACATGTCCCAGCGCCTACGAGGTCAGCTGACGGGCTCGGGATGGGTTCCCTACGTCCAGAAGGACGATTAGCCCCTGCGTCCTGCCGTGTTGGTGGCAGTGCCGCGATGGGTCCCCCGCGCCGTGCGTTTCACGTCATCCGACGTTGAACCACACGCGCTTCGGCGCGATCTGCTGGGAGTCACCTCAATTCGTCCTAGGAATCGGCACCGTGACTACCCACTGAGGGGGATTCGACACGGCCTGGACCTGAACTGCTTGCTGGTGGAAGCACAACGATACGACCGCGCAGCGTGGACGACGAGCCGAAGTCGGACATCTGTGAGCCCTATCACCCGATCGGGGGTGACGCCTAGTGCCCGCCTCAGCCGATCTCAGTCCACAACAACCCGCCGGCGAGAGTCTCTGGAGTCCGCACATGCACGCTGGCACGGACCGCGACGAGGCGGTGTTCGAACGGTTCGCCGGCGCCCGGTCGGCCGGCGCGTGGTCCGTCCGCAGCTGGAGCTGACGGGCATGTCGGAGTCGGCCGGCGTACCCGACGACCCGCGCGTGCTGTCCGGCCGCCTGTCCCCGGTCGCTCGAGTCGTGCTGTTTGTCGACGTACTCGGCGTCATCGCCACGCTCGCCGTGGTGCTGATGCTGCGCGGGGAAGCCAGGACCGCCCCGTGGTGGGCGCCGTTCGCCCTCATCGCGCTCACTGTTGCGGGCGAGC